>CAZYQJ010000117.1:3257-10906 GCA_964649925.1 uncultured Litorilinea sp. | reverse complement strand
CCGGTTCTTGATGCCGTCCAAACCGGCCATCAAACAGGCCGCGAAAGCCAGATAGGGGTTGGCTGCCGGGTCGGGGCAGCGGAACTCGATGCGCTTGGCCTTGGGCGACTGCGAATAGACCGGGATGCGGCAGGCAGCGGACCGGTTGCGGGCGGAATAGGCCACCACCACGGGCGCTTCATACCCTGGAACCAGGCGGCGGTAGGAGTTGGTGGTCGGCGCGCAGAAGGCAAGCAGCGAGTTGATATGACGCAGGATCCCGCCGATGTACCAGAGCGCCGTCTGGCTGAGACCGGCATAGCAGTCACCGGCAAAGAGCGGCTGTCCGTCCTTCCACAGGCTCTGATGGGTGTGCATGCCCGACCCGTTGTCCTGGAAGATCGGTTTGGGCATAAAGGTCACGCTCTTGCCATGCTTGCGCGCCACGTTCTTGGTGATGTACTTGTAAAGCTGCACATAGTCGGCCATCTGAACCAGTGGCGAAAAGCGCATGTCAATCTCACACTGGCCTGCGGTTGCCACCTCATGGTGATGCACCTCGACCGGGACGCCCGCCTCCATCATCGTCAAGACCATCTCAGATCGGATATCCTGGAGCGTGTCGTAGGGGGCAACCGGGAAATACCCCCCTTTGGTGCCAACCTGATGGCCCAGACCGGGTCTGCCCGAATTCCAGGGCGCTTCGCCAGAATCCACCCCATACCCGGCGCTGTTGACGTCTGAATGGTAGTACACCTCGTCAAAGATAAAGAACTCCGCCTCCGGGCCGATGTACACGGTGTCGGCGATGCCGGTGTTCTGCAGGTACTCGACCGCCTTTTGAGCCACGCCGCGCGGGTCGCGGCTGAACGGCTCGCCGGTAATCGGGTCAAACACGTTGCACACCAGGCTGAGCGTTGGCACATTCAGCACCGGGTCGACGATGGCGCTGGTGGGGTCGGCAATCAGGTTCATGTCGCTGCTCTCGATTGTCTTGAACCCGCGGATGGATGACCCGTCAAATCCCATCCCTTTCTCGAAGGCGTCTTCCGGGTCAAACAGCGCCACCGGAAGCGAGAAGTGCTGCCACTGACCATACAAATCAGTGAACTTGACATCCACAATCTGGATGCCATGTTCGCTAATTGCGGTCATGACATCGGCTGGCGTTTTACATGCGAGCGGCATAAGAAGTACTCCTTTTCGTCGATGATAGTGTAAAATGTCCCGTGGGGCGATGAACAGTATGGCCAGAGGGGCAGACTTCTGGGTTCATTTCCCCAACAAAACAAGCCTCCGGTTACCGCAACCGAGGGCCGGATGCACTAACATCCAGTCCGCTACAGGTTCGGTAACCGGAGGTGCCGCGTCTAGCACAACACAGACACGTAACTTATTCAGACTTCTTGACCAGAAACCTGGGCGCGACAACCCACATGGTAAAGAGGGTGACAAAACCGCCGAGTGCTAATACAAGTTCCATGTCCAGTCTCCTCATTCGTGTGACTATGGTGGGTCGTGCACCCACTTCCTGGATGGCTGCCACCCAGTCGATGGTGCGGGTGGTCTCACTTACTGCGTGACAGTATAGACAGCTAGCCCCCGGCCTTCTATCATCAATTGTGCCAAAAACAACGGCCCATACTTTGTGCAACATGCACAAAGTATGGGCCGTTCCGTCGCTGTAATCGCTATCAAGTTGTGCGCCATCGCCAGGGATGACGGTCTGGACGCCCCTGCTACTGCGACGCAGGCAGGCCGGAGGGTGAATGGCTGCGCCGCCCCCACTGCAAGAACAGCGCGCGCACATCTTTGGCAGCCTCAAAGAGCGTGAAGAGCAGCACGACGCCCACCCCAACCCGGAACAGGGGGTCCAGTGCGGGCAAAGCGGCCAGGGTTGGCCCGGTCAGCATCCAGACCAGGATGCCGCTGCCGAACAGTTGAAGCGCCAGGTCCGCCCCACGCAGCCAGGCCAGCCAGCGACCGCGCATCAGCAGGATGACGTTGAGTACCAGGTCAAGCCCCAACCACAGCGTCAGCCACGGCACATATTGGCGGAACTCCGGCGCAAAGAGCGGGAAAGGCTGAAAGCCTTCCTCCGGCAAGTAGTAGAAGCCCAACTGGTCAAGATAGACGTTGAGGATCACCAGCGCGGCGACGGTGAAGGCGATCCCGATGACCGTCTCGCCAAAGCTCACGCGCTCGGCGTCCACCACCTGGGGCAGCGAGCGCGGGTCCCAGTCGCCAGCGGTAGCGGCCTTGTCCAACTCCGCCCGGTTCGCCCGCTCGACCAACGCAAAGATCAGCACAATCATGCCGCCCCCCGCGATCAGGCTGTTGAACAGACCCGCCACAGCTTCCAAAACACCGGGCCGCGCCTGATGCACGCCGATGTCAATGACTAGTCCAAAGAGATTCAGCCCCACCAGCACAGCCAGCACGATACGCAGCACCGTTATAAAGGTCGGGTAGAGCGCAGGCCCGATCACGGACTGCTGTGCGCCGTAGCGTGCAGCCATCTTCACGGGCGGGCCGAAGCTCCGCAGCACATCCAGCATGATCTCCTCGTCGGCATCACCTGGCCCGGACCGATCCTCGATCTCCTCTTCGATCAACGATCGCATCTCCATCTCGACGTCAGCGCGTTTGGCAGCAGGCAGCATCCGGCCTACCTCGGCCACATAGCGATCAATCCACTGGTTGCGTATTTGGTTGGTTGCCATCGTTTCATTCGTCCTCAAGCCTCTGCACCTCGCAGCAGGCGTGCCATCGATTTCTCAATCAACCGCCAGTCAGCCGTCAGCGCCGCCAGCGCGGTTTCACCCGCCGGGCTGATGCGGTAGTAGCGACGGGGACGGCTCTCACCCGTCAGCCGCCACTCGCTGTCCAGCAGTTTCTGATCCTCCAGCCGCCGCAGCAGCGGGTAGAGCGTGCCCTCGTTGACGTCCAACCCGGCCTCGCTCAAGTGCTGTTTGAGCGAGTAGCCATATTGCGGCTCGCGACACTGCGCCAGGACAGCCAGCGTCAGCAGGCCGCGGCGCAGTTCGGACGTCAGGTTTTCCAGATTGGGAACTACGTGATCACCTTCTATCATGTGATACATGATACTATATATCACACAGTAAGTCAACAGGCAAAGTATTGCGGATCTGCAATGCCAGCCATCGGAGATCACCGCGACAGTCGGCAGCCCGCTTGCCATTTACAATCGCCATTTACAGTGGAATTATCACCGTGTCGCTTTTACGTTCCCCCCCAACTTTGCTACACTAGGCGGCATTAAGATGACCTGCTGGACGGAAGCGGTATCCCGGCGGACTGGCCTGCGGAGGTAATCCTATGTCCAAACTCTCACCCTATCGCGACGACCCCAACTTGCAGATTGTGACCGGCGTCTGTCCCCATGACTGCCCTGACAGTTGTAGCTGGCAGGTGGCCGTCGATCCCGCCACGGGCCGCGCCCTCGACCTGTGGGGACACCCCGACCACCCGGTGACCCAGGGCGCGCTCTGCACCAAGGTGGACAACTACCTGGAGCGTACCTATCACGCCAGCCGCCTGACCACGCCGCTCAAGCGCACCGGCCCCAAGGGCAGCGGCCAGTTTGCGCCCATCTCTTGGGACCAGGCCATCGGCGAGATCGCCGCCCGCCTCCAGACCATCATCGCCCAATACGGCCCCGAAGCCGTGCTGCCCTACTCCTACGCCGGAACGATGGGGCTGCTGCAATACAACGGCATGTCGGCGCGGCTCTTTCACCGCATGGGGGCCAGCCTGCTGGCGCGCACCATCTGCTCCGAAGCAGGGTTCGAAGGCTATCTCTACACCATCGGCGCAACCGAAGGGATTGAGACGCAAGATTACGCCCACGCCAAGTTGATCCTGATCTGGGGCAGCAACACCCTCACCAGCAACCTGCACCTGTGGCAGTTTGTCCAGGCCGCACGCAAACAAGGCGCGCGCCTGATCGTGATTGACCCGGCCCAAACGCGCACTGCACGCCAGGCCGACGAGTGGATCCCCATCCATCCCGGCACGGACGGCGCGCTGGCCCTCGCCATGATGCAGGTGATCATCGCCGAAAGGCTGTATGACGCCGACTATGTAGCGCGCTATACCGTGGGCTTTGATCGATTGGCCGAGCGCGTGGCGGACTGGACGCCGGAACGCGCTTCCGCCATTACGGGCATCCCCGCGGCGCGCATTCGTGACCTGGCGCGCACCTATGCCACCACCCAACCCGCCGCGATCCGCGTCAACTACGGGATGCAGCGTCATGCGGGCGGCGGCATGGCCGTCCGCACCATAGCCTGTCTTCCGGCCCTGGTGGGCGCATGGCGGCAGCGCGGGGGCGGCATCCAACTCAGCGCCAGCGGCACGTTCCGCCACCTCAACCTGGACCCGCTGCACCGGCCTGACCTGCTGGCCGGGCGCACCCCGCGCACGATCAACATGAACCGGCTGGGCGATGCCCTGAGCCTGGACCCTGCGACGCTGGCGCGTGCCTACTATCACCCGCGCCCCGTCGACGCGCCGCCTACGCCGGATCAGGCCGCGCCGCCCGTCATGGCGTTGATCGTCTACAACGCCAACCCTGCGGCGGTCGCACCCAACCAGGCCGCGGTGCGCCAGGGGCTGCGGCGTGAAGACCTGCTCACCGTGGTGCTGGATCATTTCCAGACCGACACCGCTGACTATGCGGACTATCTGCTGCCCGCCACCACCCAGCTTGAACATTGGGATATCGTCAAGCCCTACGGCCACCTGCACCTGGCGCTGAACCGGCCTGCCATCGCGCCGGTGGGCCAAAGCCTGCCCAACAGCGAAATCTTCCGGCGGCTGGCCGCGGCGCTTGGCTATGACGACCCCTGTTTCCGCCAGGATGACCAGACGATCCTGCAAGAACTGCTGGCCGTCCAGACACACCCGCGCTTTGCGGGCATTACCTGGGAGCGGCTGCTGGCCCAGGGCTATGCGCGGCTCAACCTGCCGCAGCCCTACCTGCCCTTTGCCCAGGGCAACTTCCCCACGCCCAGCGGCCAGTGTGAGTTCTACAGCGAGCGCATGGCCGCCGACGGCTATGACCCGCTGCCCACCTATCACCCGCCGCAGCGTCTGCCCGGCCCCGGCGCTGTGCCCGCGGACGGCGACGCGGCGGATGCGCTGGTCTGCATCTCGCCGCCCGCGCACGGGTTTCTCAACAGCACCTTTGCCAACCTGGAACGCTTCCAACGCCGCGAACGCACGCCCCTGCTGCACATCCATCCTGACGACGCCGCCCGCCGCGGGGTGGCCGCAGGGATGCCCGTGCGTGTGAGCAACGCCCTGGGCAGCGTCACCCTGACGGCACATATCACGACCGGGATCATGCCCGGTACGGTGCTGGCCCCCGGCGTCTGGTGGGCCAAAGCCAGTCCCGACGGCCGCAACATCAACCAGATCACCTCACAGCACGAGGCTGACATGGGCGCAGGTGCGTGCTTTTATGATACGCAGGTCTGGGTGACGCCGCTCGATGCCGACGAAACATCCTTGCCAACCTCCATGACCGCAGAAACACCGGTTGGCGTCTTGGGCGATGATTGACTTTATACAAACATGCAGAAAACCAGGAACCTAAGGAGCCAACCGTGAACGTTGCCAACAGCATTATCGACCTAATGGGGAATACCCCACTGGTACGCCTCAACCGAGTTGTGGAGGGGGCCGGAGCCACAGTCTATGCCAAGTTGGAGTTCTTCAACCCGGCGTCGAGTGTCAAAGACCGCATCGGCGTCAGTATGATCGAGGCGGCAGAGAAGGCAGGCAAGATCGGGCCGGGCAGCGTCATTGTCGAGCCGACCAGCGGCAACACCGGCATTGGGCTGGCCTTTGTCTGCGCGGCTAAGGGCTACCGCTGTATCCTGACCATGCCCGACAGCATGAGCATGGAACGGCGCATGCTGCTGCGCGCCTATGGGGCCGAACTGGTCTTGACCCCGGCTGCCGAGGGGATGCCCGGCGCGATCCGCAAAGCGGAAGAGATCGCCGCATCCACGCCCAACAGCTTTATCCCCCAGCAGTTCGAGAACCCGGCCAACCCGGAGGTTCACCGCCGCACCACAGCCGAAGAGATCTGGCGCGATACCGATGGGCAGGTGGATATCCTGGTGGCGGGCGTGGGAACCGGCGGCACGATCACCGGCGTGGCCGAGGTGATCAAACAGCGCAAACCGGCGTTCAAAGCCATTGCCGTTGAACCTTCTAAGTCCCCCGTCATTTCGGGCGGGCAGCACAGCCCGCACCGGATCGCAGGCATCGGCGCAGGGTTTATCCCCGATATCCTTAACACGGCTATCATCGACGAAGTGGTACAGGTGGACGACGAAGACGCCTTCGCCATGGCGCGGCGGATGGGTCAAGAGGAAGGCATCCTGGTGGGCATCTCCTCCGGCGCGGCCATTCACGCCGCGGTGCAGGTGGCCCAGCGTCCAGAGAACGCCGGGAAACAGATCGTCGTCATCGTGCCTTCAAACGGTGAGCGCTATCTGAGCACCGCGCTCTTCGCCGATCTGCGCGATGAATAGCTGAGTGCGCGGTCGCGCCGCGCACGGTAGGAGAGAGGCATGTTCGACACGCTGCGCCAGGACGTTGCAGCCATCAAGAGCAGAGACCCGGCGGCGCGCAGCACATGGGAAATCATCCTATGCTATCCTGGCTTCCACGCGCTCTGGTTCTACCGCGTGAGCCATTGGCTGTGGGTGCGCCGCTGGTATCTGTTGGGACGCTGGATTTCGCAGGTAGGGCGGTTTTTGACCGGCATCGAGATCCACCCTGGGGCCAAGATCGGGCGCGGGCTGGTGATTGACCACGGCATGGCAACCGTGATCGGAGAGACCGCCGAGATCGGGGAGAATGTCACGCTCTATCACAACGTGACCTTGGGCGGCGTCAGTCTCAAGCGCGAAAAACGCCATCCCACCGTGGAGGATCATGTAGTGGTCGGCGCGGGCGCGCAGATCCTGGGGCCGATCACCATCGGGGCCGGGTCACGGATCGGGGCCAATGCCGTGGTCGTCAAAGAGGTGCCCGCCGATTCGGTGGTCACTGGCGTGCCGGGACGCATCCGCTCCCACAAGGGGCTCATTGTGTCCGACACAGAAACGGTGGACCTGCACCACGATATCATGCCCGATGTGACGGTCGAATTGCTGCAAGTCCTTACCGAGCGCGTGGCAAAGTTGGAGGAAGAAGTGGCGCGGCTGCGCGCAGCCCAAGCCACCCATCACACACCCGAACGGCGGCACTAGGCTGCGTCTGCGCCTCACCTACTCCGCGGCCAACGCCGTGACGATGCGATCCACCGTGTAGCGCATCAGGTCAGGGTAGTTGGCCGCGGGGCCGTCGGGTTCACTCAACGAGCCGGTGTACAGCGTCACCACCTCGATCCCTACATCGCGCGCGATCTGCTGCGCCACGCCGGGGTTGACCGCGGTCCCCACAAAGATGGCGGGCACGCCTTCGGCGCGAATCTGGTCTTGCAGCGCAGCCAGTTCCTGGGCCGAAGGTTGCGCCATCGTACTCAGGGACGGGATCACCGTGCCGACCACCTCAAAGCCATAGGCCCGCGCAAAATAGTTGAACTCGGCGTGGTCGCTGGTCCAGATCTCGCGCAGCACCCGGATGAACTC
>CAZYQJ010000117.1:0-3247 GCA_964649925.1 uncultured Litorilinea sp. | reverse complement strand
TCGCTGACCAGTTTGCGCCGGTCAGGCGGCAGCGTCTCGATTCGCGCCCGCAGTTCCTGATCCAGCGCGATCAGCGCCGTCGAGTACTGCTCGGCAGCGGCGGCATAGTCGGAGGCGTGCGCCGGGTCGAGTTCACTGAGCGCATCGCGGATCGTTCCCGTCCACAAGATCACATTCCCCACGTCGAACCAGGTATGCGGGTCCCCTTCTCCGGCATGTTCCTCGTGATCGGCGTCACCGGCATGATCATCCGCTAGCGCCAGCGGGTCCACACCCGCATTGACCGAGACCACCGGCGCGCCGCTGTCCAACGTCTCCAGCACCGGCATCAACGCTTCTTCCAGCCCCAGCCCATTGATAAAGATCATGTCGGCCTGGTTAAGCATCCGCAGGTCTTGCGGCGTGGGCGTATAGGCATGGGGGTCTGCGCCCAGCGGCAGCAGCGTCGCCACCTCGACCGCATCGCCACCCACCTGACTCACCACATCGGCCACAATGCTGGTTGTCGCCACCACCTGAAGTTGCCCCTCCCCCGCCGCTTCCGGCGCAGCTGCTGTACACCCTGCCAGCCCCATCACCAGCATCAAGCCTAAGATTGACCAGCGCAGCATCCTCAGAACAGGGTTCACAAAGCCTCCTTATCGGGTACAATGGGTTGGGTAAATGAGAAACAGTCTCATTTTGCGCGCTGATTCTAGCAAGGGCGCAGCCGCCTGTCAAACTCTCTCGCCAAGATGTACCATTGAACTCACTGGCAGATTGCGCGATAATTCACAAATGACGGTCTGTGAGGCCGATTGCACCACCCTCCTCGCATTGCCCCCTCGTTTGATCGGCTTCGGGGCCACGGCCAACGGCAAGTGGTTCTGCTTCTACTCATACGCGACCATCCTGATACTGATCGTGACGGGCGTATGGGCGTTTTTGGATGCGCCCCGGCTGGAGGCCAACCTGCTGACATCCTGGCTGGGGGTGCGGGAGCGCATTAACATCTACGGGTACATGCTCTGGCTGGTGGTGCTGGCTGTGGGACTCTGGCGCGCCCCGGCCCCTGCTCCCGCAGACAAGCCGCCCGTATCGCATCCCCCCGGCCCACGCCGCGCTGACGCGCCGCGAGGCGGCGGACATCGATCGATCTCGCCAGAAAGGAGGAGATCATGACAGGCATTCAGGCGTTCATCCGGCAGCATCCGATACTGACCTACTTTGCTCTAGTGTTTGCCATCTCCGGGGGTGGCATCCTCCTAACCCTCGGCCCTGGTGGGCTCCCGCTGACAGCCGAAACATTCGGGACGATCCCCCTGTCTGCGCTCATGGCGTATCTCGCCGGTCCCAGCGTCGCAGGCATTCTGTTGACAGCCCTGGTCTCTGGCAGGGAGGGGCTGCGCGCGCTGCTCTCGCGGTTGCTCCGGTGGCGGGTGGGCGCACGATGGTATGCAGTCGCGCTCCTGACCGCCCCGATCCTGTCGACCTGGGTACCCCTTGCGCTCTCGCTGTACTCCCGCCAGTTCCTGCCCACCCTATTCACAACGGGCGGCCTTGCTGCGCCCCTGCTGTCCGGTATTGCCGCGGGGCTGGTGGTCGGCCTCTTGGAAGAGCTAGGCTGGACGGGGTTCGCCATTCCCCAAATGAGGTCGCGTTATAGCGTCCTGACTACAGGGCTTATCATTGGTGTGATCTGGGGCGCATGGCACTTCCCGATGTTCTGGGAGGCTGACAGTTTCTCCGCAGCGATCCCGTTTGCCATCCTCCTGGCGCGCCTCTTCTCCTGGCTGCCAGCCTACCGGGTGCTGATGGTGTGGGTCTACGACCGGACTGACAGCCTGCTCCTGGCGGTGCTCATGCACGTCAGTCTCACCGCCAGCATGATCATCATGGCGCCTCTGGCGCTCACAGGGATGCTCCTTCTGACCTCCATCCTCGCCGGGGCCGCTGCATGGTGGATCGTTGTGGCAGCCATCATGCTGGCCAACCGCGGGCAGTTCGCGCGGCCAGGCAAGCCGTCTGCGATTGTAGGCTCACCCCACCTCACAAGGAAACCATCATGACAGCTATCACCTCTCTCTCCAAACGACATCCAGTGTCGATCTACTATGCGCTGGCGTTCGCCATCTCCTGGGGTGTCATGCTTTTGGTCATCTACAGGAATGGCGGCGTCCCGGAGACGCAGGCAGAGTTCGCATGGCAGGTCTCCTTCATGATCCCGGCGATGCTGGGCGGCCCCAGTGTTGCCGCAATTCTGATGATTGCCCTGGTCTGTGGCAAAGCGGGGTTCCGCGAGTTGTTGGCCCGCCTGCTTATATGGAGAGTAAACGCGCGCTGGTACGCAGTTGCGCTGCTGAGCGCACCCCTTGTGTTTGTAGTTGTACATACCGTGCTTTCGCTCGCCTCCCCAGTCTTTCGCCCTGGGCTGATCACCACCACTGACAGCAAAGCCCCTTTCCTACTGATGGGTATCGTGTCAGCGCTGATGGTCGGCTTCTTCGAGGAACTCGGCTGGACAGGCTTTGCCATCCCCAGGCTGAGGCAGCGTTACAGCGTCTTCGCCACCGGCCTCATCGCGGGGGTGCTGTGGGGAGTGTGGCATGTCCCCTTTATCCGCCTCTGGCCCGGCATTGCTCTTTCTGAGGGGCTTCCCCTTGGCCCCTTCCTGGCTGCGACCAGCTTCTTTGTCCTGGTCGGGCAACTACCGGCTTACCGCGTCCTAATGGTGTGGGTCTACGAACATACCAACAGTTTGTTGCTGGCGGTGCTCATGCATGCGAGCCTCACCGCCAGCACGTTCA
The DNA here is from genome assembly GCA_964649925.1 of uncultured Litorilinea sp. Lineage (GTDB taxonomy): Bacteria > Chloroflexota > Anaerolineae > Caldilineales > Caldilineaceae > QEUY01. The sequence continues at coordinate 461 of CAZYQJ010000117.1, read as the reverse complement.
TCCTCGGTCCGGCGGTGATAGCGGGGACGGCTCTCTTGGTCTATGACGTCGTCATGACCGCTGTGTGGTGGGTCGTTGTGGCAGCCGTCATGCTGGCCAACCACGGGCGGTTCGCGCGACAACCGCGCTATCAAGGAATGGGTGGGGCCACTCGCTGATTGTTGCCGCAAGGATTCACTTTCTCCTTTAGCTAGGCGGCTGGTGCCGCCTACGCGGATCACGTCGGGAAGGAAACCATCATGACGGCTATAGACACGCTTTTCAAGCGGTATCCAGCGCTGACCTACTTCGTTCTCACGTTCGTCATCTCGTTTGGCGGGTTCGCCCTGGTGGGCGGCTCCGGTTTTTTCTCAGGCACAGATTGGCAAACCGATCCGCGTTTCATGCCAGCGGTCACGGCCATGCTTGCCGGTCCCCCTGTGGCAGGTCTTCTGTTGACCGGCCTTGCGCTCGGCATGGCG
>CAZYQJ010000116.1:0-10990 GCA_964649925.1 uncultured Litorilinea sp. | reverse complement strand
CCCCGCGCCCAGCCGCATCCATCACCTGGGCTTTGTCGTGGATGACCTGGAAGCGGCTGCGGCGCATCTGAAGCAGCACTTCCCTGAGTTTCTTGGCGACTTCACGCTGCTCGAACGGCAGGAGCGTTGGAGCCTCTACGGGCATGTCCAGATCGGTTCGATCCGCTTTATGCTCCAGTTGAGCCAGATCAAACCACAGTACCGCGGGCTGACTACCACAACTGCGCTGGATGCACAGCACCAGTTGTATGACTACGCCAGCCAGCAGTACGGTGTGCGCCTAGGATAGCAGCCGCCAGCCTTGAGGATGATGGACACATCACGCAAGCTGCCTTCCATGCAGACCTGGCCGCGGTGGCGGGCCTCCCCTCCCTATTTGCTGGTAGGTCTGTGGGCCTTGGGCATGGTCGCGCTGCCCATCCTGCTGTGGACCGTGGGCAGTGCTGCCCTGCCCTGGGCCGTGGCTTGGAATGTCGTGGTGCTGGCCGTGACCTCGCTGGTGGCCCTGTTGCATGAGTGGCCTGCTGCTTTCGTCATCCGCAGCGCCATGGTCGTGATGCTGGGTGCCTGGTTCGTGGAATACGTAGGCAGCACGACCGGGCTGCCATTTGGCGCGTACCACTACACGGACGCGCTGCAGCCGCAGATCGGCGGCGTGCCGCTGCTGATCCCGCTGGCCTGGCTGATGATGCTGCCTGCGGCGTGGGCGGTCGCCTGGCGGCTGTCCCCCCGCAGCCGCTGGGGCTTCACAGTCATTGCGGGCCTGGCCTTCACAGCCTGGGATCTCTTTCTCGACCCGCAGATGGCTGCCTGGGGCTTCTGGATATGGGATCAGCCTGGCGGCTATTTTGGCATCCCTTGGCGCAATTTTGCAGGCTGGTTCGTCAGCAGCGCGCTGCTGACCTGGGCGGCGCACCCGCGCCCGTTGCCCGCGCGGCCGCTGCTGCTTGTCTACACTATCACCTGGTTTCTGCAATCAGTGGGGCTGGCGTGGTTCTGGGGCATGACCGGCCCTGCCCTCGCGGGCGCAGTGGGGATGGGAATCTTCGTGCTGCTGGCGTGGCAGCAGCACCTGCGCGCTCCGTTCCGCCCAGCCAATTGAGGGTGACGCGATGCTCATCTGGCTCTGGATCATCGTGGGGTACCTGTGCGGTTCGCTGCCGTTTTCACTCTGGATAGGCCACCTGGCAACCGGTCGCGATATCCGCACCGTTGGCGACCGCAACCCAGGGGCCACGAATGTGCTGCGTGCAGGCAGCAAGCCCGCTGCGGCCACTGCGCTGCTGCTCGACATGCTCAAAGGCGCGTTGCTGGTGGGTCTCGCCTACCATCAAGCAGGCATCGCCAGCGCATGGCTGGTCCCGGTTGCCCTTGCCCCGATCCTGGGCCACGCGACCTCACCGTTTCTGCGCGGGCGCGGCGGTAAAGCCGTAGCGGTGTCAGGTGGCATCTGGGCCGGTCTCACCGCATGGGAAGGGCCGCTGATCGGTGGTCTGGGGTTATCACTCGGGACACATTGGTTGGGGGCCAATGGCTGGGCTGTCATGTCTGCTATGGTGCTGTTGCTGCTCTATCTGGAATTCACACCACCTACGTTGAATGGCTGGGTCGTCCGCCCACCACGCCCCTTGATGGTCGCCATCTGGATCGGCAACACAGCCATCCTGGCATGGAAACACCGCGCCGACCTCCGCTCCCGTCCCAGGCTGCGTGCTGTCCGCCAACCGCGAGGTGACGTGTGATCCTCCTGCCTATCGCCGCCACGGTTGCGCTGGCGTACATGCTCACGGTGGCCGCTCACAACGCCAAGGCACTTCCGCGCCTGGCGCACATAGACCCAGCCTCGCTGGACGATTGTCCCCCCGTATCGATCCTTATCCCCGCGCGCAATGAAGCCACCAACATCGGCCAGGCTGTAACCACCCTCTTAGGGTCCACCTACCCGCATTTTGAGGTCATTGTCCTCGACGACGGTTCGGAGGACGGCACGGCTGAGATCGCGCTTCAGGCTGCGCATGGAGACGACCGCCTGTCCGTGATGACGGGCGCACCGCTGCCGGACGGCTGGCTGGGCAAGCCCTGGGCCTGTCACCAGTTGGCGCAGCGCGCCGCCCATGATCTCCTGGTCTTTGCCGATGCAGATGTTCGCTGGACACCGCATGCCCTCTCGGCCATCGTCAGCCACCAGCGCGCCACCGGAGCGGATCTCCTGGCCGTCTGGCCCACCCAATTGACGCTGACCTGGGGCGAGCGGCTCATCGTTCCACTGATGGCCTTCGTGTTGCTGGCCTACCTCCCTGTTGCCTGGGCGCACGATCCCAATAAAATCACGGCTGCCGCTGCCAATGGTCAATGTATGGTCTTTACGCGGTCGGCGTACCGTGCCATCGGCGGGCACAGCGCCGTGCGTAGTCACGTCCTAGACGATGTAAGCCTGGCGTTGTTGGTCAAGCGTCATCGGCAGCGTTTACGGCTGGTAGATGGGGCTGGTTTGGTTTTGTGTCGGATGTATCAGGGGTGGTTGCAGGCTACTGATGGCTACACGAAGAATATTCTGGCTGCACATGCCAACTCCATCCCCCTCCTCCTGATCTCGACCCTGGGCCACCTCATCCTCTTTGTCGGGCCGTGGCTGTGGCTGGCCTTCTCGACGCAACTCCCCGGATGGCCGCTTTGGCCTGTGATCCTGATTGCGGCTGGCCTCTTCACCCGCGCCCTCACTGCGGCCACGGCAGGGCTTCCCCTGCGCGATGCCTGGCTCATGCCCCTCTCCGTCCTGCTCGCTTCCCAGATCGCGCTGCGCGCCCTATGGATGCACCTACGCCACGGCGCGCCAGAATGGAAGGGCCGCCGCATCCTGACCCGCCCCACAAATACCCCATGACTGCCCACACCGAAACGGCCATCGTGGTCGTCGGCGGTGGCATCGGCGGCCTCAGCGCAGCCATCTCCCTGGCCGCGGCCAATCGCCGCGTCGTGCTGTTCGAACAGCAGCCCGACGTGGGCGGCAAAATGGCTCATATTGTGGACAGAGGGTTTTACTGGGATACCGGGCCATCTGTCGTCACGATGCGCCCGGTCTTTGACAGGATCTTCCAGCGCGCCAACCACCGCCTGGATGACTATCTAGACCTGATCCCCATCGACCCATTGACCCGGTATTTCTACACGGATGGTTGCATCCTCGATGTGACCCGTGACTGGCCCAGGCTGGCCGCGCAGATTGGGGCCTTGCACCCGCCCGATGTGGCAGGCTATCTGGACTTTCTAGCCTATGCCGCAGAACTCCACCGCATCACCGGCCCTACCTTTATCTACAACCGGCCCCCGACGCTCGCCACGCTGCTGCGCGTGCCCTGGCGTGATAGGTTCAAGGTGGATGCCTGGTCGACGATGCAACAGGCCATCAACCGCCGCGTGGCGCATCCGCACCTGCGCCAGTTGTTAGGCCGTTTCGCGACCTACGTCGGCGCAAGTCCCTACCACGCGCCCGCCACCCTGAGCGTGATTGCCCACGTCGAATTGACCGGGGGCGTTTGGTATGCGCGCGGGGGTGTCTACACCATCGCCCAGGCCATGCGTCGCCTGGCGGAAGATCTAGGGGTGGAGATACACACATCGACCCCAGTAGAGGCCATCGAACTGTCTCATGGACGCGTGGTCGGGGTGCGCACGCCGCGCGGCTTCCAGCCTGCGACGACGGTCGTCGCCAACGCCGACGTGACCACCGTCTATCAAACGCTAATTCCGCCCGGTGCGATCCCCCACCGCGTGCTGCAGCGCCAGCAATCCACACCCACGTCCTGCTCCGGCTTTGTGCTGCTGTTGGGGGTGCGCGGAACACACCAGCAACTCGCCCATCACAACGTCTTTTTCAGCACAGACTACCGCCGCGAGTTCGAAGCGATCATCGCCCGCGGCCTTCCGCCGCAAGACCCTACCATCTACGTAGCGATCACCGCCAAGAGCGACCCCAGCCATGCCCCCCAGGGTGCGGAGAACTGGTTTGTCCTGGTCAACGTCCCCGCACTCAACGCGCAGACCGACTGGACATCATTTGCTGCCCCCTACCGGGATCATATTCTCGGCATCCTCGCCCGCCGCGGCTATGACATCCGCGACAAGATTATTGCAGAACATATCCGCACCCCGCTGGACTTCGCCCAGCAAACCGGGGCCTGGCGCGGCGCGCTCTACGGCATCTCATCCAACAGCCCGCTCCATGCCTTCCGCCGCCCCCACAACCGCAGCCCCTACATCGATGGGCTGTACTTCGCCGGGGGCACAGTGCATCCTGGCGGCGGCGTGCCCATGGTCATCCTCTCTGGCATGGCCGCGGCCGATATGATCCTGGAAGCCCGCTAGGGAATCAGCAGCGTCGGGCAGTAGGTATTGCGAACCACTGCCGAACTCACACTCCCCAACAGCGCATCGGCCATACTGTCCTGGCTTTGCGCCCGTGACCCCATGACGATCAGGTCCGCTTCATGCACCCGCGCTGCATCCAGGATCGCAGCCGCAGCCGGTCCCCGGCGGATATCCGCGCTGGCGTTGACGCCTACCTTGGTCAATGCCTCGACTGCATCGGCCACCACTTCCTCTGCCACCCTGGCGTACTGCGTTTCTAGCGTCTCATAGCCTTCCGTCCACTCATAGACCGCCGGAGGCTCATAGGCGTGGACGACGATGACCTGGCCGTCGGCGCGCCGTGCCATGTGTTCCGTAAAGATCAACAGCCGCTCGACAGCCGGTGATCCGTCAATTGCCATAATAATCGTCTTGAACATCGTCCAACTCCTCACGCAAGCGCAGACTCAGCCTGTCATTAACACCCCACCATCGATGTTGATGGCCTGGCCGGTCATCGCCGCTGATTCCCGGCTCGCCAGATAGACAGCCAGCGGTGCGATCTCCTCCGGCTCCAGCCGCCTGCCCAGCGGGGTGATTGACGCCTCCATCTCGCTGACGCTGATGCCCAGCCGCTCGGCGTCATACGCGACCCGAATATTGTTGAGCAGTGTCCGCACCGGGCCGGGACAGATGGCATTGACCGTGATCCCATCCTTGACAACCTCGGCGGCCAGCGTCCGTGTCAACCCCAACAGCCCATGTTTGCTCGCGGCATACGCAGCCCCGTGAAACGACGCGATCTTGCCGTTGATTGAAGCGACATTGATGATCCGCCCATACTTCGCCTGCAGCATATCGGGCAGCACCCGCTTGCATAGTAGATAGGGGACCGTCAGGTTGACGTACAACATCGTTTCCCAAAAGTTGTCATCATAGTTCACCACCGGTTTCGGGTTCGCGCTGCTCCCCATCCCCGCGTTGTTAACGAGGATATGGATCGGTCCCAGCGCGGCCACAGACTCTTCATAGACTCGCGCCGCCGCATCGCGCTGCGCCAGGTCCGCCACCACGGTATGGCAGCGCACACCGTGTGCCTGCGCTGCCTGTGACAACGACGCCAGTTCATCCGCGGCGCGGCCTGTCATCGCCAGGTCCGCCCCTTCCTGTGCAAACGCCAGCGCAATGGCGCGCCCAATCCCTTTACTTGCACCGGTGATCAGCGCCGTGTACCCCTGAAGCTTCACGCCATCATCCTTTCATCGTACCCGAATCGGGATCTATCTGGACTACCACTGATGTATCGCGCAGAACTTATCTGCCCCTGAAGGTTTGACAGCGGGCCGCGGCCTACCGTACCATGATCTCGGTCACCCCCATCACTCGCGGCTTCCCCCGGCCCACCACTGTAAAGGAGTCTTTCTCGATGGAGTATCGTATTCTTGGCCGTACCGGCGTCAAGGTCTCCCGGCTCTGTTTTGGAACGATGTCGTTCGGCGGCGATGCCGATGAGGCGACCTCAGCCGCCATGTTCAAACGCTGCCTGGACGCTGGCATCAACTTCTTCGATACTGCCAATTCCTACAGCGCCGGACGTTCCGAGGAGATCCTGGGCAGGTTGATGGCCGGGATGCGCGACGAGTTGGTCATCAACTCCAAAGTCTGTTCGAGCGTCGGCCCTGGGATCAACGACCGCGGCCTGGCGCGCCGCCACATCATGCGCCAGGTGGAAGCAAGCCTGCGCCGCCTCCAGACCGACCGGCTTGACCTCTACTTCGTCCACCACTTCGACCCCGACACCCCTATCGAAGAGACCCTGCGTGCCCTGGATGACCTGGTCACACAGGGTAAGATCCTCTACCCCGCTGTCAGCAACTGGGCCGCATGGCAAATCGCCAAAGCCCTGGGCATCTCGGCGCGCCAGGGTTGGGCGCGCTTTGAATGTATTCAGCCCATGTATAACCTGGTCAAACGCCAGGCTGAAGTCGAAATCCTGCCGCTGGCTGCCTCCGAAGGGCTGGGCGTCATCCCCTACAGCCCGATGGGCGGCGGCCTGCTCAGCGGCAAATATACCACCAGCGACAGGCCCGCCGAAGGCCGGCTGAGCCAGAACCCCAACTATCAACGCCGCTATGGTGATCAGTTTTACTATGAGATTGCCACGCGCTTTACCGAACACGCCCGCACCCGGCAGGTGCATCCCGCCACACTCGCCGTGGCCTGGGTGATGCATCACCCCGCGGTCACTGCGCCCATCATCGGTGCGCGCAACGTCGAACAACTGGAAGCATCGCTGGCCGCAGCCGACCTGGAGATGACCCCCGAATGGCGGCAGGAGATCGCAGACCTCTCCTATACGCCGCCGCCCGCCACCGACCGGACCGAGGAGCAAACTCGATAGTCGCAACCCTGCCTCAGCCAGTCGTTCCAGCCAGCGCGCATGGGCCGACTGGCTGGCCTAGCCCACGCGCACAAACTTCTGCAGCCGCCCGTCGGTCTGCACCTCCCCCACATAAAGGTCGCCGCGCGAGTCGGCCCAGATCCCGTGTGGGCAGGCGCGGAACTCACCCGGCGTCTCGCTTTGGCGCTGTCCGCCCCACTGCGCCAGCAGGTTGCGGTCAAAATCATAGATGCTTACCTGCTGGTCCAACTCGGCAATGTAGACCACATCCTCTTGCGGGTCGAAGAAGATCGTGTCAGGATGAGCCAGATCACCCCACTCGCCCAGATACGTACCCGCCAGGTCAAAGAATTCGATGCGCCGGTTCTCACGGTCACACACCCACACGCGGTCATAGCGATCCACGCGCACACAGTGAGACAGCCCAAACTGACCAGGCCCGCTGCCCCAACTCCCCCAGGAGTTCAGCAGGTTGCCATCCGGCGAATAGTGATGCACCCGCGCATTGCCATAGCCGTCAGACACATAGATATCCCCGTTGGAGGCGATTCCCACATCCGTGGGCAGCCGGAATGGGTCGCCATCGGCATCTGCTTGACGCCCCGGCGTGCCCAACGTCATGACCAGCCGCCCCGTACGGTCAAACTTGTGGACGCAGTGCGTGTTGCGCTCAGTGCAAAAGACATTGTCGTCGCCGTCGATATAGATGCCGTGTGCGTCCTGCAACACACCCTGGCCCCACTCCTCCAGAAAGTTGCCGTCGCGGTCGAAGATCACCAACGGGTGTTCACTGCGCGAGTAGACAAATACCCGATCCTGTGAATCACACGCCACCGCTGGGATCCATCCCCACGACCACCCTTCTGGAAGCTTAGCCCAGTTCTCGACAACTTCATAGGTATACTGGCCGCTGCCAAAACGCATCTGTCCCTCCTTTGTGGTATAGATGTGTGGTATGGATTGGCTTCACCGTCGCCATGCAGCGGTAATATCGTCGCGTGCTTCCCAGCCCAGGATTCGCTTCACCTTCTCGTTGGCAAACTTGCCGTGCGGAATATCGGCAAACACATTAAATACCTCACAGCGCGACGGCAGTTCTTCCAGCGGGATCGCCAGCCCGTGACCGAATACGCTGGCCGCATCGCGCCAGGAGACCATAAACGGAGCGACCTCCCGATCCTTGTACCTGGATTTGGGGGAATCGTGGTCGACAAAGTTGTAAAACAGATAGGTCTGCACGTACACATCATGCTGCATGGCATAGACGCGACAGATCTCCATCCCCAATGACTTTGACAGCGCATACAGATTCGTACCCGGCTGCGGCGGTACGTCTGGCCCCATCCCATAGTCAAAACGCTCATAGCTCGCCCCGGCCACCGCAAAATGCGGCCCGGTATTGATGACGCGGCGGATGCCATGCGCCACCGCGGCTTCCATCATATGCAGACAGCCCAGCGTGTTCACGTCAAAAGCCAATTTGCGGTCGCGACGGATCACCGACAGGTTGATGATCGCGTCCATGCCCTCTGCTGCGTCCATCACCTGGCTGCCATCGGCCACATCCACCGTGCGGAACTCGCCGCGAAACTGCATTGGCGGCGGCTGGATGTCCGTCACGCGCAGGTCATGATCCTGCTCCAAGGCTGGCACAACGTGCGGCCCCAACATGCCTGCCCCACCCAAGATCAATACCTTCATCCGGCTCCCCCCTTGCCTGTCTGCGCCGCTGCACCCCGCGGTGCATAGTTCAACAATTTCTTGGCGTCTCCTACAGCGAAGCGTGCGCCGGGGAATTCCCCCTGTACATGCACTACCGACCAGTGCGGCAGTGTTACTGCCAGGGCTTGGCTCACAGCCTGAATCACCTCATCGCCGGTCACAGCCATATCGTCTGCCTCGCCGCTTGCTTCAACCAGGTGGCCCAGGCGCAACGCCGCCACGGTCAACTTGAACTCTCGCGCAAACTCGCGGCAAACCGCCTCGCCCAAATGCTTGCCCAACAGCGGGTGTTCTGGCGTAGGCAGAGGCCGCCACCGCTCGCTTACTGCGTATTCCACTGGATACGCAGCCATCAAGTCGAGCGTACTTAGGTAGATTACGCGCTTGACCCCTTCCTCATGCGCCGCGTGCAGCAGGTTATAGGTGCAGCGCGTCATATAATCCACATAGCTCGCCGCGGGTTCGCCGGGCAGCGGTTCGCCACAGTGCACCACCGCATCCCCCCCGCGCACCAGCAGATTCGTGGACATGTCGTGTCCCAACGGCGATACGGCGAGGTCATCCAGTTCGGCCACGGCCTGCCGCTCCGTGGCGCGCACATCGTGCGAAGCTCCTAGCCCCTGGATAAGTGCCTGTGCCAGGTTCGAACCCGCCGAAGTAACCAAAATATGCATTTTGCTTGCTTTCTGTTCGGGTGATCTAGAGGCGCAGACGTCTGCCTACGCCTCCTCTTGGGGACCGATCAAAACAAACTGCGCCCCTAGCGCCGCCGATGCAGGGATCGACCACGGAGCAGCTTCCGCCCCCGCGCGGGTCAAGGCAATCCCTCGCTCGGCCAGATAATTCTGGACATAGTTGAGTGACTCCACCTGCAGCATCACCTGATACAACCCCTCGCCGTTCGCTTCCAAATAGTGGGCAGCAGCGGTATCATCGGCTGGGCAAAGCAGGTCGATGGTGAACTCCCCCACACGGTAGGTCACAATAGGGCCTTCGTCGGTGTCATCCTCAAATTCTGCGGTCAGCCCCAGTTGTGTTTCATACAGATGGCGACCCGCCCCCGCGTCACGCACCAGCACAGAAACACCGCAGACACGTTGCGCGCCGATAGGGTGGTTGCCCGGCACTTCCACAGCGAGCCGATCCTGGCCATCCATCTCCCACTGGATAAAGAACGGCCACGGTCGCCGCCATGCTGTGCCGCCCGGGACCAGCAGCCGCCAACGCAGCATCACCCCATCTGGCCGCTGCCGCTGCATATCATACGGCCCAACCGCGTCCAGCCCGGTACGCCGGAATTGGTCGGCCAGCGCGTCGATGTCGTCGGTCGCCAGCGCAAACCCCACCATCCCGCCCTCGCGCGTCTCCAGGTATTCGGCCAGAGCTTCACGGCTGATACCCGCGGTGCGCACTTCCTCCCGGTCATAAATCGCCAGCAACTCCAAATAATCCAAGCCAAAGCGTACCAGCGCGTTTTCCGTGCCCAGCCCCGTATGCCGCCCGCCCGGATAGACATCGAACCCCAGCGACTCGGCAAAAAGCTGTCGCGCCCGGTCGAGATCGCGCGCCGCGATCACAGCATGGTCAAAGCGGGTTATCATCGTCGTTCACTTGGCTCCCATCACCTCACGCGTGTAGCCGAACAGCGCAGGTGCGCCGCCGGTATGCACAAACAACACCGGGTTGTACTTGTCCAACTTGCCCTGGCGAATCGTGTCGATCAGCGCGGCCATCGCTTTGCCGGTATACACAGGGTCCAGCAAAATGCCTTCGCTCTGGGCGACCAGGTGAATGGCATCAATCGCTTCACCGGTTGGAATGCCATACCGCTCGCCCACCCAGCTATCGTCATTCTCAAAATCGCCTTCGCTCAAGCGAAGGTCAAGCCCCAAACGTTGGTATCCCTGGTTCGCCATGCGCGCCATGTTCTTGGTGCGATCCGCCATGCCCGCAATCGGGCTGATCCCGCGCACCTGGATCGGGCTGCGGATATACGCAAACCCCATCACCAACCCGGCCTGCGTTGTATCCAGCGCGCTCACATAGAGATATTCCGGATGGATATCTAGCTCACGACACTGCCGCGCAATCTCCAGCGCGACCTCAGCATAGGCAATGGCATCCAGGTCTATCGTATCCTCTTGCCGGGGGACATACACCTTCTTCCCTGCTTGGCGCAGTTCCTCGGCCTTGGCCTTCAGCATTTCACCCTGCCGCTTCCGGTCATTATTCTCCATCACCGTGACCTTGGCCCCAAACAGCCGCTGCAGGAACGCATTCCCCTGTACCTCATGCTTGTCGATCTCGCGATGCGGCGCAACCACCAGATGCAGTTCCAGCCCCAGTTTGGCACAGGCTGCAGCCATCTGACGGCAATAGTTAGATTGTACCGCAGCCCCCGTCACGACCACTTCTGCCCCTTTTGCCTTGGCATCTGCCAGAGCAAACTCCAACATACGCGTCTTGTTGCCGCCAAAACCCAGCCCCGTGAGGTCATCACGCTTGATATAGACTGGCGGC
>CAZYQJ010000115.1:0-11030 GCA_964649925.1 uncultured Litorilinea sp. | reverse complement strand
GGCAAGTAGTTATCCCCCGTGAACAGGATCACGGCGCGATAGGCGAGCAGCGTCGCCGCATCGGGAATGGTCGTCTCCATGCCTACCCAGTCGCCTGTGTCGACCACGGCATAGGTCAACCCGAGCTCATCCAGCGCCGTCGTGTAGTTTGCCAGGTAGTTTGTGAAACCTAGCTCCGTGCTAAAGTCATTGTCAATGATCAGGACATCGGCCAGCGGCGTCTCACGCACCACGCGCGCCCAGGCCGGAAGGTGTGCGTCATATTCAGCGCCATCCAGCACGATATAGCCTTGATTGTCGCCAAAGCCACGGCCCAGGGCGCTGTCAAAGGTGACGGAGATGGTCTTGGTTTCGCCAGGGCCTAGGGTCAACGTGGTCGGGCTGACGCTGAAACCGGCAGCTTCGGTGGTCTGTGTGAAGCTGTCGCCGGTGTAGAGCGTGCTGATCTCGTACGTTTCCGGCTGACCGGCAATGCTGCGCACGGTAATCTCGATGGTCTGCTGCGTCGCCGTGGTGACCAGGCCAAGACTCACGTTGGGCGGGTCGAGGATCACACCGGCCTCAGTGGCCGCGGCGATGTCCAACCGGCCTGCGCCGATATCAAGCGGCTGCGCCGGTTTGCCGTCCGCGTTGTAGATGTCCAGGTATTTCGCCGTGGACATCAACACCGACTTGATCTCATCCGGCGTCCAGGTGGGGTGGAGTTGGCGCAGCAAGAGCGCAGCCCCAGCCACATGCGGCGCGGCCATGGACGTGCCCGATACCTGCCCATAGCCCAGGTGCCGGTCTTCGCCTGTCGCGCCAGCCTCGGGTGCGTAACCCTGCGCTAAGATGTTGACGCCAGGGGCTGTAATGTCAGGTTTGAGCCGGTTGCCGACTGCCGGGCCGCGGCTGCTGAAGTTGATCACGCGATCCGGCTCGTTGCCGACTTGGAAGGCGACGGCGTTGATTTCCAGCGTCGAGGCGTCGCCGTGGGTGTCATACCAGTCCAGCAGCTTCTCCCCGTCGCTCTGGCCGATAAAGACGCTCATGATGGTCACCAGTTCGGCTTGCGCACCGGCGGCCATGTTGAGGATGTCATCCCCGTCGTTGTTGTAGATGACGGCAAAGGTCGCCCCGGCCTGCTCTGCGTGGAAGACCTTGAGCGAGAACTCGCAGGTGCCGCGGCTGATGACCGCAGCCACGCCGTTGAATGCGTTGGGGGGGAACGGGTTGCAGCCTTGGACATTGCCGGGGTCTACATCGGCTGCGGTCTTGAAGGGGTGGGTCACGATATCGCCAAAGGGGAGTGTCGCACCGAATTCCGCCGTGCCAAACGGGAAGTCCTGGTGATCGGGCGGGACGGGTGCGGGGGCGGCGACACTGAATCTCCCGGCAGCCAGTGTGCCGGAGGTTGTGCTGGCGGCGACGTTGATATAATCCTCTGACGGGTGATCGCCTGTGCCCAGCCCTGGGCCTGCATTACCGGCGGACATGGAGACGAAGACACCGGCGTTGGTGGCGTTGATCAAGGCCGTGTCGAGGATATCGAATTCACCACCTTCGCTGAGCGGCCCGCCACCCCAGGAGTTGTTGATGACGTGCGCCCCGTCGCGTACGGCATCCTCAATCGCGGCCACACCCTCGACCGTGTAGAAGGATTCATTGCCGGTGACGCTCCAGTAAAAGACGCGGTAGCTCATCACGTAAGCTCTGGGGGCCACACCGCAGATGCGCCCAACGGGATACCCGGCATAGGTGGCATCGTCGACGCAGTTGCCCGCCGCGGTCGAAGCCGTGTGGGTGCCGTGCGGGGTGCCGCGTTCGCCGGGCCAGGGGTTTTCATCGCCCGGTGCAGGCGGATCCCAGGGACGGAAGTAGGCGCGCGAGACGATGATCTTGCCGTTGTTGTTGGCCGTCAACCCCAGCCCATTGGGGCCGTAGCCGTTGGGGTAGGAATAGCCCTCGCCGCTGAACATCGGCGCATCTTTGTGGATGCCGCCGTCGATCGAGGCAAAACGCATCCCCTCCCCGGCGTTCTCGACGCCGCCGATGGCCGGGCTGTTCCATACCACAGGGGCGTTAATCAGTTCCGTGCTAGTATAAAGCTGTGTCTGGTAGGGCACGTCGAGATAGACGGACTTAACGCCCGACATGCGCGCGATCTCTGCGCGCGCTTCGTTGCGGTCTCTGTCACCGACGTCGATCGCGACGGCGTTCACGACCACTTGATAGGTGGCTTCCTCGGCGACCCCCATTTCATTGATATAATTGCTGACCGTGACATCCGGCATGGCGGCCTGCAACTGCTGCACAAAAGCGGCTTGCTCTGCCTGAATCTCGGCAATATACGCCTGCGCCGCCGAGGCGTTCACGTCAAGCGTGCCATCCGCAGCGGCGGCGCTGACAGATGTCTTGAACGCCTGTGCTAGCGGCGGCGTCTCTAGCTCGACGATCAGCCGTGGTGAGGCCGGGGGCGCTGCTTTGGCCCCGTCTGTGACCTCGACAACCGCATATGCACGGGCGCTACCGAGCAGCACCATCAATACGGTTGCAATTGTGGACAGCAGTAGGATTGAAAAGAGTCTTGATCTGCGCATTGTGATGCCTTTCTTTCTCCAGTATCCTCGAGGCATAGTGGAATTCAGGAGTGCCTGCCGGTACAAAGGCAACTGTACTGCACACAAAATCGGGGGACGACAATCCGGTCTGTTGATCAGTCTGCGTGACCCGCAAAACCATCACACCGACTACGACAGTAGATTAGAAAAAGATGAGCAACACTTCTACACTGCCGCATCATCGATGCGGATAGTACGCTGTTGTGTAGAAGTTGAGTCCAAATCGGCGGGCGCCGGGTTGAACCGAGAGATAGGCATCAGTATGCGTTAAGAATCCGGCGCCGTCAAGTGAACTTTCGGGCGCCGGATTCAGACGTACAGGAGAAAACTCCTCTGTGCTGTATCTGGGGATATATCCTACTCTGTGACCCGCAGCCGGGGAGGGGACAGGTTATCACCTGCCGGGCGTCGCGGGTTCGTCCCTGGAGGATAGGTTATTCGTAGATCATGGCGATCTCGGCATACTCCTCCTGCAGCGCGTCCGCCTGCACCTCCGCCTGTTGCGCGTCCTCCCTTTCGTAGACACTCGACAGCAGCCTGTAGGATCGAGTTTGCATGGCAAAGACCGTAACGAGCAGGCCGACCAGCCCGGCGACGGTGAACAACAGCGCGATACCCCGATCCGGCCCTGTGCCAAACCAGGGGCCGATCACGTTTACCCCTGCGCCGGTGGTCATAAAGGGGATGAACACCCACTGAGCGATGGGGCCGATCATAAACGCGGTGAGCGGTGACGCGGCCTGTTCGACGCTTTGGGCGAACCCAAAGACGCGGCCCTGGCGTTCGGGCGGGATCACCTTTTGGAGAATGGTCTGCTCCGACGCCTCGATCACGGGGATCAGACTCAAGTAGATAAAGCACCCCACTGTCAGCAGTACGATGGATGCCTGGATGGTGAAGAGCATCGAAACCGTCCAGATGATGATGTTGGTCAGAAAGAGCGTCCGCAGCGGGTTGCTGCCCAGGCCTTTTTTGGCGACGACCAGCCCGCCGACGATGAACCCCAGGCTCAAAAAGCCCCACAAAATGCCCCACGTCTGCACAGAGACAAGTTGTAGACCATAGGCGTCCATCAGCGACATAAAGACCCCGCCCAAGAAGTTGTTGAAGGTGTGAAAGAAGATCAGCGCAAACAGCCCAGGCACAAGTTGGATCGCCTGGATCGTCCCGCGGATGTCTATGCGGTTGGTCTGTTCATCTGTATCGTCGGCAGGGGAGGCTTGCCCCTGCGGGATGGAGACCATGGCGAGGTGAACCACAACCCCTGCCATCAGCACGATGGCCGAGACGAGCATCCAGAACACGCCCAAGAACCCAATCACAAGGCCGCTCAGGATCGACGCCACGAGAAACGCTGTCCCGTTGGCCGTGCCCACCATGCCGTTTGCCCGGTCACGTTGATCTTCGGGGATCAAGAGGGTCACCAGGGTGGACAGCGCGATCCCGCGCAGATTCCCTGCAATCGCGGCGAACAGCACCAGCACGATAAAGACCCACAACGCCACGCTGGACGCATCCGCAAAGACCTCCGGCGGCGTGGTCGCCACCAGAACGCTGGCGACCCCATAGAGGATCAGCGAAAGCACGCTGGAGATCATCATCGACGTCTTCTTGGGATAGCGATCTACCAGCGACCCCAGAAAGAACCCAGAGACCGCCACGATGGCCAGGTAGATGCCCGCCATGAACGAGGTAGCGATCACGGACCTGGTCTGGAGGTAGACCCAGAAGGTGACGGCAAACCAGACAAAGGTGTTGATCACTAAGGCAACGGCTGAATTCGCCAAAACGGTGTAAAAAAGCCTTGTCATCTGTGCAATCCTTCCTGCCGCTGGCAGGTTTGCGAACACATCACGTGCCGGATGGACGACGCTACTAAAATCGCCAGCGTGTCTGGCTATACGGCTCGCCCTTGTGGAAGCCAAAGGCCGTGACAGGCCGGACTTCATAGACAAAGGCTGCCCCTCCGTCGCCGTAGAAGACGCCATCGCCTACCTCGAAATGCCAGCCGTACTTGGCGGCATAGGCCGCGGCCACGCGCCGGAGTTTGGCTGCATCGGCGATCTGCACAGCATTCCCTTCGACCACCACATCCAGCCCCTCATGCAACGAATTGCACCCCGTGGTGAGGACGCAGTGGGTGTTATGCGCCAGGTTCTTCGCCTTGCGTTCGCCAACTCCGGTGCAGAAGTGAAGCGCATCGTCGATCCAGACCGCGATCAGCGGCGTGACATGCGGGCGGCCATCAGGACGAACGGTGGACAGCCAGAATACTTCTGCCGTCTCCAACTGGCTGCGCGCTTCCGCCCATGCCGTTGGGGTGGCGTTTGCGCTGCTGTATTCCGGCTGCAGCGTTGTCACCGGCGCTTGTTCAGACATCTGCTCTTTGCCTTCGAGGATGCTATGGTCTGTCATCGATCCTTGAAATCTTTTCTCATGCCCGGCCTTGCTGCATGCCCACGCCAACCTGCGCTGCGTCCGGCATGGGCGCTGCGAGGAATGACATGAGGATTGGGACCAGCACATCTGCGCGGAAGAGGAGGTCGTAATGGGTTGTGCCGGGGATGATGGCGAGTTGGGAAGCGGGCCTGCCCGCACCATCCCAGCCGGGGTCTCGCTGCCCGCCGCCGAGCAATCCATACATCTCGACCAGATGGGCGGGCGGAAAGCCGTCGGCATCCGCCCCGATCAAGAGTACGGGCATCTGAAGGCCGCGCACCTCCGCTGTCCAGTCATAGGGTGGGCTGGAGAGTAGTTCATTCGTCTTGTTGACCAGCGTAGGCCAGTCTTCTGTGTTGGGCGCGGCGGCGAGATAGGCCTGATGCATGATCGTGCCGTTCAGCGCATCGGCGTTGGCGTGACCCATCGACGCGCGCACTTCGGGATACCAGCCCTCCGATTTATAGGGCGCGGACATCAGGGCGAGCTTCCGCACCACATCGGGATGGCGGAACGCAAGCTGCATCGCCACACCGCCGCCGAGCGAATAGCCGAAGATGTCTGCCTGCGAGTAGCCCAAGTGCCGGATCAGGGCGGCGACGTCATCCGCCAGCAGTTCGAAGCGCAGCGGGCGGTCGATGTCGGCGGTATGCCCGTGCCCCTGCAACTCGACAGGGATGACCTGGCGCGTCTGGGCAAGGCCGGGCAGCAGCCCGCCAAACATGCCCGTTGTGCCAAAGCCGCCATGGATCAAGATGAGCGGTTCGCCCTGACCGTGAATTTCATAGTACATCTCCAGCCCGTTGACGGGTGCGTAGCCGGTTCGTACAGTCGTCATGTGTGTACCTCCATCAAGTGATTTGGGTGATTTGTCTGCTTGGCTGCTGCAGAGGGGTGTTTACGGTCGGCCGTCGGCGAACGACAGCCCCTGGGCGGCAAGGGCGCGACGTAGTTGGCCCATGGCTTTCGGCCCAATACCGTGAAGATCTTTGACGCTGGCCTCATCGAACTCGGTGAGTTGATCAAGCCGCCAAATGCCTGCTCCATGCAGGGCGCGCAGCGCCGGTTGGCTCAGTTCGCGCGGCAGGTCGCTTTGCTGCTGATCTTGGGATGGCGTCGTCATGCTGATCTCTCCTTGTGGGTGATGATCGGTAGATGGCGCGGTTAGATTGGATGTCGCGGGAATAAGGCGTGCGCCGTGCGCTAGGTTAGCTGCGCAGGGGGATCAGGGCGCGCAGACGGGCGTCACGCAAGTACAGCCCACCCCAAAGCAGCACGCCAAGGATGATTGGGAAGACGATGGAAAACGGCTCTGACCCGGCGCGCACATGGGTGGCAATCGCGCCGCCTAAATAGCCTGTCAGCAAGATCGCGCCGAGGACGGCAGTCTGCGGAATGGCGGCAAGGGCCACGCAGATGAGCGCCACGACCCCGATCATAGGGGAGATGTCCGCAGGGTAACCGAGCGCGACCATCGTCTCGACCACAAATGAGGGGTTGAACAATTTCATCACGCTGTCCATCAACATAAAGAGCAGCATGATGCCGCTCAGAATGTGACCAATCCAGCGTGTTCTGGTCGTAATGGGGGAGGTTTGCACAGCTACTTGCATGTGGTTCTCCTTCCAAGTTGCTTGCCGCTTAAGAACGGATGTTCTTGTATGATACACGATATGCTTCAAAAAGTCAAGTACTAAATTGTGTTTTGATTGTGAATACTTTCATGTTTGAACTATTTTCAATTCGGGCGTATACTATAGCCATGACGGCTCGAAGCTATAACCAGTACTGTGGATTAGCATACGCATTGGACATCGTCGGGGAACGCTGGACGATGTTGATCATCCGCGAGTTGATGGCAGGGCCGCGGCGCTTCACCGACTTGATGGACGGGCTGCCGGGGATCAGCACCAACCTGCTGTCCGAGCGGCTCAAGCGGCTGGAGCAGCAAGGCATCCTTGTGCGCCGCGCCTTGCCGCCACCGGCCGGATCAACGGTCTACGATTTGACGCCTGTGGGCCGCAAGCTGGAGAAATCGCTGTTGGAACTGGGAAGATGGGGCAGCCAGTTTGTGCCGCCTTCGTGGGAGGGCGTCCACCTGCTGCATCTGAGTTCCTACGCGTTGACGCCCAAGACCTTCTTCTGTCCCGAAAAGGCGCGAGGTATCTGCGAGACCTATGAACTGCACGTCGATGGCGAGGTGCTGACGGTGCAGATTCATCAGGGGGAGATCGACGTGCGCCAGGGCGAAGCGCCCTGGGCGGACATGGTGCTGCATACGACCATGCCGGTCTATACGCAGATGTTTGTGGGACAGCTTCGGCCCGAGGAAGCCCTTGCCCAAGGGCTGATCCAAATTGAGGGGGATCCCAACGCGCTGAAGCGTTATCTGTGGATATGCGGGCTGCCCAGCCCGAACTGACCCAGCGATCCTTATTCGCCGCACGCTGGCACTGCCCATCACCAAACGCATGGCCCTATCACGCGTGCGTGGCGCATCCCTGGATTTTCGCCAAGGACGCGCCACGCAGGTGGATCTGATCGTGCTGTCCGCCGGGTGGCGGAGGTGTTTAGGCCACGGATTCCGCCGCGGCCTGCAGGTTCGCCAGTGCCGTATCAATGGCGACTTCCTGCCGCTGGCGGTTGAGAAACAGACTGACGTGGGTGTAGCCGGTCTCCTGTAGCAGTTGCAGCGCAGGCACATAGTCGGCGGCGACCCGCTGCGGCGTGTGTGCATCTGCCCCGACCACCACTGGAATGCCGCGTGCGTGCATCGCCGCCAGGATCGTACGGCCCGGGTTCATCTCCGGCAGCCGTTTCTGCAGCCCCGAGGTGTTGAGTTCCATGGCAACTCCAGCCGCCGCGATGCGGTCCAGACTCGCCTCCAGCGTATCGGCCAGACGTGCCGGGTCCCACTCCTGCGGGAACTCGTTTTTGACCAGGTCAGGGTGGGACAGGGTGTCAAACAGCCCGGTCTCGGCGGCAAGGGCTAGATGCTCAAAGTAGGTGCGCTGGAAGGCCAGCGTATCGCCGGTAAAGTAGCGTTCCTTGTACTGGGCGATCTGGGGATGAACTGACCCCAGGACGTGGTGAAACTCGGCGCGGCCCAACTGCTCGGCCAAGGCGGCTTCCATGCCGGGCACGTAGTCGCACTCCAGCCCCAGGCGCACGTCCACGCGCCCAGCCCAGGCCTGTCGGGCGCGCTCGACCATCTGCACATAAGTGTCAAACTCGGCGTCGGCCATGCGTACGCTGGGCGACCAGCCGTCGATGGGCGGGTTGTGGCAGGTGACGATGATGCCTTGCAGCCCGCGCTGGGCGGCCACCGCCGCATACGCTTCCGGCTCGCCATAGGCATGTTTGCACAGCGGCGTGTGCATGTGTGATTCATAAAGAACAGGTGCAGTCAATTCCATGATAATTCCATCTCGATACACTTCGACAATGACCGTTTCGTCTTTTCATTCTAGCGCGTCCGGCCCCATTGCCGAAGTGGGGAGGCAGGTGTTCGTCGTGTAGAACTGAGGCCGCTGCCAACACAAAAGCAACGACATTGGCTTTTCAGTTGATGATTATGCTTTTCGCCAGCTCGGCATTCGGCGATGCTTGGGGTTCTTTTCCGCTGGCGGTTGACAGCCCCCGGATCGTCACTTGTTCACACCATTTGTAGGGGAAGGGGCGTTCCGCTGTTGGCGCGCTCGCTTGGTCGCCGGTGTGCATCTCATCCGGATCGGTGAACAGGTAGAGGCCCTGGTAATCGTCGGGGTGGTTGGTATCGTCGACGAACAGCCCATCAACCGTGATCGTGCGGGGCATAGAGCAGGGGTACCCGAAATCGTGCATCCCATCGTTGCGCGCCTGGATCATGTAGGGCCAGCATGGTTCGCCGCAAGCGGGAATCCAGCGACAGTTGCGAATGAGGAGATCACCCTCCCAGGTGCTGCCGTAGTCGCTGCGGAAGTTGACCAGCGCGTTGCCGTAGAGGGTAGAATCCTCGACGGTCATCGTGCCCCGGCCAATGGCGTTCAGCCCCATATGGCCCAACGTACAGCGGCGAATCGTGTAGACGCCGGAGACGCCCATATGCGTGTCCATGCGGGAGAGGGTACAGTCTTCCAGCAGGATGTTTTTGCAGAAGTTGGAGGCGATCACGCCCCAGCGGGTGCGGTCACAGATGTGGTTCATGCGGCAGTTGAACAACTGCAAATTCACCACATTGTTGGCGTGAATGTCATATGACCCCATATTGACCGGCAGCCCCGCCGCGCCGATGGTGGAATAGATCTTGTGGCCGGTGACGAAGCAGTTACGCAGGGTGATGTGGGCACATTGTTCGGCGCTGAGAAAGCCCCGGTACGGGTGTCCCACCGCGGTTTCCCCCACCACATAATGGGTCAGGCCATCAATCTCTGTGTTGGAGCGCGTGATGACGATGTTTCTGCTCCAGTAGTTGTAGCCGACCTCCTGTCGCATACGGTTGGCGAAGGTGGTGAAGATGCCGCCGCGCACGCGCAGCGGCGTTTCGTCGATGGGGCGGGCTTCGATGCGCGTGATGGTGTCATAGTGCCAGTCAATATCGCCCTCTATCGACCCATCCCTGTGCAGGATGAAGCAGTCGTGTTGGGGGACGCCCTGGTTTTGGTTAAGACCGCGCCGGATGTAGCGCCGCTTGTCGTCGCTCTCCACCAGAACATGACAGGCGCGCGGGGGCCGGGCATCCACCTGCTTTTGGTCGCGGACAAGACGGCTGATCTGCACCGTCACGGGGTCGAGCAGGGATCGCACCTCAAAGAGCGGTGCTTTGTGGTCCTCCACTGCGGTGTCGTCGATGGTAAAGCGCGAGGTGTTCCAATCGGTGTCGGTGGCGATCACAGCGGTCAGCGCCTGCGTGCCGAGGTGATAGGTGGCGTCGGGCCTTGTCTTGACGGGCAAACGCTGGTCGTTGGCATAGTCATGGGCCGCGCAGATGGCAGGCAGGTCGTCATGCACACCGTCGCCCAGCGCGCCAAACTCTTCATAGGTAACAAAACGAGCGTGGGGAGTCATAGGAGTGTCCTTGTCAATTGGTGTGGGATCTTGCCCTGTGGATCGGGCTTTGTCTGACTTGCACGCTTTAATCATACCATCAGCGTGCGCGGGGGTGCTGCAACGCTGAGTCTTGGCGATGTGAGGCACAGTGGCTGAGGCTGAAATGGTGTCTTCTTATGAAAGCCTTAATGATTTCTATTGCTGGAGATCACAAATGGATTTACCGATCATGATACAATTGTACGATTTCTGAAGCGCTCTGGAAAGGCGTATGGATAGATGAGTGACAAAATTCTAATTGTCGATGATGAACATGAAATCGCAGACCTGATAGAAGTGTATCTGCAAAACGAGAATTACACGGTTTATAAGTTTTACGCTGCACAAGAAGCCCTTGCCTGTATTGAAACCGTGGATCTTGACCTTGCGATACTGGACATCATGCTGCCGGACATGAACGGATTTGAGATCTGCCGGAAGATACGGGAGCGATACACCTACCCGATTGTTATGCTGACCGCAAAAGATGCAGAAACTGACAAGATCACAGGGCTGACCCTGGGGGCCGATGACTATATCACCAAGCCTTTCCGCCCTCTGGAAATGGTTGCCAGGGTGAAAGCACAATTACGCCGCTACAAAAGATACAGTACGCCTCAGCAGGAAACGGGCCCCGAACCAGTTTTAACTCAGTCGGGACTGGTTTTGAACACCCAGACTCACACCTGCACGTTAAACGGGGAACCACTTGCGCTGACGCCGACGGAGTTTTCGATTTTACGTATTCTGCTGGAGAACAAGGGGAAGGTCGTCAGTTCCGAAGATCTGTTCCACGCGATCTGGAAGGACGAGTATTACAGCAAGAGCAGCAATACCATCACCGTTCATATTCGTCATTTACGTGAAAAGATGGGAGAAACCGCAGGCGATCCGAAATACATTCGGACGGTATGGGGGGTTGGC
>CAZYQJ010000114.1:1504-11043 GCA_964649925.1 uncultured Litorilinea sp. | reverse complement strand
GCGTCGTGGTGGGCATCGAAGGGGAAATCACGGCCCTGCGCTATATGCAGGCCGCCGAGGGGCTGGCCCAAAACGCCACACTGGTGGGGCACAACGACCTGGACGCTCGGCGCGCGGCTGTCGAAACGGCGATGGCTGCGGGCCACCCAACCTACCTGACGCGTGAACTCCCTGGCCTGGAAGATCGTTACAGTTTCAGTGGGGAAGGCGCACTGGTGCGGGTCTGGCCGATTGGCACAGCCCAGGTCGCGCCGCCATCGTATCCGCTCGACCGGACAATGGCCGCGGGGGCGCTGCGTCTGGTAGGGTATGACCTGCGCCATCCTGACCTGACAGCGCAGCCCTGGCTGGAAGTGACGCTGTATTGGCAGCCTCAAGCGCGGTTGGAGTCCGTCCTCAAGGTCTCATTCCGGCAGATCAATACGCAAGGCGAACTGATCACCTGGCCCGATGGCCGCGCTGCCGTCGAAGACCGTTTCCCTATCCATCAGGCTGCGCTCACCTCCCAGTGGCGGGTGGGCCAGTTGATCCGCGATGTGCACCTGCTGCCCATTCCCCCCACGCAAGCGGAGGGACTCACCCATCTCCAGGTCATTGTGTATGACAGCGTCACGGTGGCAGAGATCGACCGCTTTGAGTTGCCGGTGCGCCCATGACAGCGGTCGCACCATGCAAAGGAGGCAGCCGATGTGACGTGAGAGAAGACATGATAAGCCGTTTGAAATGCAAGGCTGGATCAGAATTGCGACGCGGTTTTGTCAAGCCTGTAGAACCGTGCCATAATGGGCGCGCTTGATCTTGTGCGATGCGGCCGGTATTGGTCATCCCCGCCGCCGGTACAGCCAGTCTTTGAGGAAATCCATTGATGAACGATCACTCTGTAGTGAGGTATGAATCTATGCAAACTTCATTCCGTTCCATGCATGTTGCACGGCTCCCGCTGCTCTTGGGCTTGTTTGTGCTGGTCTTTGCGCTGGCGGCTTGCCAGCCCATCCAGGCGCCGGAAGCAGTAGGCCAAGATACACCTGGAACCGATGCACCGTCTGCGGAGACTGTCCCGGGGGTAGGGCCGGCCATGGCGACCATTACGGCCGATTCGCTGCGTGTGCGCAACGAACCCAGCGAAGATGCCGAGGTTGTGACCGGCGCGCGTGTCGGGGAAACCTACCCCGTTATTGCGATCAGTTCTGATGGGGCGTGGCTGCAATTGGAGATCGAACGCGCGCCCGAAGGCACAGGTTGGGTCGCCGCCAGTTTTGTGACGCTGGAAGGTGACATCACGAATATCCCCACGGTCGAAGTCGAGGCCGCAGAGGCCACCGCAGAGCCTGCTGAGGAAGCCACGGAAGAGCCGGTAGAAGAAGCTACCCCGGAAGCTACCGAAGAACCGGTAGAGGAAGCGACTGAGGAGCCTGCTGAAGAGGCCACCCCGGAAGCCACCGAAGAACCTGCCGAGGAAGCTACCCCTGAGCCAACCGAGGAGCCTGCTGAAGAAGCGACCCCAGAGGCCACTGAGGAACCCGCCGAAGAAGCCACGGTAGAAGCGACGGAAGAGCCTGCTGAAGAGGCCACTCCGGAGGCGACCGAAGAGGCGGCTGAGGAAGAGGGGGAAGCCGTGGAACCGCCCGCTGCCGGATTTGTGACCATCGTCACCGATGGCACACCGCTGCGCGTTCGCAGCGCACCGACCACCGAAGAGGACAACCGGGTCGGCCACGTCTTCAACGGCGAGACCTACCGCGTGCTCGAGGTCAGCGAAGACGGGCTGTGGGTCCGCATCGACGTGCCCGAACTCGGCCTGGAGGATGGCGGCTGGATCTCGGCTGAATTTGTGGTCATGGGGGAATAACCCGACCACTCGCTACAAGACATGCAACGGTGCAGCCTGGCCATGTATTCGCCAGGCTGCACCGTTTTTGTGCCTAGCGTGCGCCCGGATAAGAGGCGGGCGGGTGTTTCCGCAACTCGGATTCGATCAGGTCGGAACCCAGGCCGGGCCGGTCGCTGATCTTGAGATAGCCGTTTTCGACCTCAAAGGGGTGCGTCATGATGTCGTCACGCCAGGGGGCATCGTCTACGTCCAACTCCTGGATGTAGAAGTTGGGGATCGTGGCGCAGACTGCCGCCGAGACCAACGTGTTGATCGGGCTGTGGCAGTTGTGCGGCGCGACCAGTGTGTCATAGGCGTGGGCGAAATCCGCGATCTTTTTGCCCATCGTGATGCCGTTCCAGGCAAAGTCCGGCATGATCACGTCCTGGGCGTGCAGTTGGAGAAATGGCTTGTAGCCATGCGTGCCAAAGAGGCTTTCGCCTGTGCAGATCGGCGTTTGGGTGGACTGGCGCACGAGGGAGAGGGCGTCGGGGTCAAGCGTCTCGGTTTCCAGCCACATCAGATCATAGGGTTCAAGGGCGCGCGCCAGCTTGATCGCGCCGCCGAGCTTGAAGGTAAAGGCCACGTCCAAGGCGATGCCTATATCCGGCCCCAGTGCCTCGCGGAAGGTGCCGACGATCAATTCGGCGTTGCGGATGGCATCAGGGGGCGCGTCCCCGGCATGGTTGTGCATCCGGTTGAGCAGGGGCGCGGCGTCGGGCCGGTCTTTGAGCGCAAAGAGGTTGGTCTTGATGGCGGTAAAGCCGCGCGCCTTGACTTCTTCGGCCAGGCAGCGCAGGTCGTCGGTGGTCTCGAGCGGCGGCAGGCCGAGCCGTTCGGCGTGGCGGGCGCGCACCGACCCGCAGTGTGACCAGTAGAGACGCAGACGGTCGCGCAGTTTGCCGCCCAAAAGCTGCCAGACGGGCGCGTTGAGTGCTTTGCCGCGAATATCCCACAGTGCGGAATCGATGCCCGCCATGGCTTTCCAGGCGATGCCGCCCACATGGCGCAGCGATGCGGTCGAGAGATCCCACCAGATCGACTCGGCCTGCATCGGGTCGCGGCCGATTACCCACTCGCTGTAGCGTTCGACCGTGGCGGCCACCGGCCCCGGCGATCCCCAGTCGGTACAATCGCCCCAACCTACCAACCCCGGCTCGTTGGTTTCCACCTTGACAAACGTCCAGGGGCGAAATCCACCGTCAACGATAAAGGTCTTGACAGCCGTGATCTTCATGCGGAAAGTCCTGTCTAGGTGTTAGCGCGCATAGGCGCGATGCAGCCGCGCTTCCATCATCCGCACCAGGCGCGTGAGCAGGACGACCAGGATCAGATACATAAAGGCCAGCATGGTCAGCGACTGCATATAGAGAAAGTTGCTGCTGTAGTAGAGCCGGGTCAACTGTGTCAGGTCTTGCACGCCTAAGATCGCGACCAGCGACGAATCCTTGACCATCGAGATAAAGTCGTTGCCCAGCGCAGGCAGGATGCGGCGGATGGCCTGGGGCAACACCACCAGGCGCATGGTTTGAAAATAGCTCATGCCCAAGGCGCGCGCGGCTTCGTGCTGCCCATATTCGACCAACTGGATCCCGGCGCGGAAGATCTCGGCGGAGAAAGCGCCGTAGCCAAGTGCCAACGCCACCAGAGCGCGCACCTCGTTCGGGATCTCGCGCGTGGTTATGGGAACGCCCATTGAATTGAGAAAGTTCACAAAGAGCGGTGTCAGGGCAAAGGCGACATAGAGCAGCAGCACCAACATGGGGATGCCGCGCGTCAGTTCGACATAGATCGAGGCCAGGTTATAGAAAAAAGGATGTGACGATGAACGCATGATGCCGAACACCAGGCCTAGGATGGTGGACATGGTGTACGCGCCTACGGCCACCGTCAGGGTGACGGCAATCCCCCGAAAGAGGATACGGCCAGCGCTTAGTCCCTCCGGCGTCTGGCCGGAGATAAACCAAAAGGTCTTTTGCATCTGTTCGTTGGTGATGATCAAAAAAATGATGTAGAGCGCGCCCAATAGGGCGATCAACAGCCACCAGGGCCATTTGGACATGCCATCAAACGAGGCTCCCAGCAGACGTGACCGGCCATCGTGGGGAGGATTTTGGGTTTTTACTGCCATGTGATTTGACTTCCTTGCTGGGTAAAACCGGGGGATCTCGAAAAAATAGACCCTAAAGGCGTATATCGCCTTTAGGGTCGGTCTGTTCAGAAAACTAGATCACGGATGCAGCAGTTGGCACTATTCTGCCTCAACGACAAACCACTCGTTATAGAGTTCGTCCAGCGTACCGTCAGCCGTCATCTGTTCAATCGCCCAGTTGATCGGCTCGCGCAGGGGGCTGCCCTTGCCAAAGATAAAGCCCAATTCCTCGCCGGTGATAGGGTCGCCGGTGAGTTTCACCCTGTCGCTATTGGCGCCCACATACCCCAGGCCTGCCACGTTGTCGATCACGACGGCATCCACATCGCCGTTGATCAACGCCTGCACCGCCGGGCCAAACTGGTCATAGGCGCGCACGCGCTCTTCGCCCACCAGTTCTACCGCGGCATCATAGTTGGTCGTGCCGAGTTGCGTCCCGACGATCAGGTTGGGGTCAGCGGCGAATTCCTCAGGCTGGACAAAGCGATCCTCGTCAATCCGCACCAGGAGCATCTGGGTCGAGGTGATGTAGGGGATCGAGAAATCAACATGCTGGGCGCGTTCCTCGGTGATGGTGATGCCGTCTGCGCCCACGTCAAAGGTGTCAAAGCTGCCCTCGCCGCCCATCACCGCCACCATCGCATCCCAACTGGTCTCGACATATTCCGGCTCACAGTTGAGGCGCGCACAGGCTTCGTTGAAGATATCATAGTCATAGCCCACGGCCTCGCCGGTCTCGGTGTCAATGAAGTTGAACGGCTGGTAGGCGTTCTCCACGGCGACACGCAAGATACAGCCATTGAGATCAAACCTGCCATCCGCCTGCGTGATCTCGGCTCGATTACACGGTACAGCCTCGACATTGGTTTCGCCCGTCGCGCCGGACGGTTCCACCGCCTGGCAGGCCCCCAAAAGCAGCACGGCAATGGCTGCCAGAAGTGTAACCCAAAGGAATCTGGATTTCATATATTTTCCCCATGGTTTCTGTAATTGAGGCGTCTCTGATTAACTGCCACCAGATTATGCACTGATTAGGGTCAGCGGTCAAAGCCCTATTTGGTATAATCGTATGAATACATTGAGGCGGGGCGCTTTGGGCTGCCCCGTTGGAGAGAAGGGATACCATGATTCAGGAGATTCACTTAGAGGAGAAACGGACCCGCCGCCTGGACCTGCTGGCCGTGCCGGGTCTGCGACAGGTCTTGTTGTGGAAACACAGCCGCACCGCGGTGCAGATCGTTTTGTTCGCCCTGGCCGCGATCATGGTGCTGGACGGCTGGCTGGGCAGCCCGCTGGCCGCCAAGAACATGGCGACCGTGGCCGCCTGGGTCCATTACCGTGGCTTTATCGTCCTGGCGCTGTTGCTGGCGGGCAACCTCTTTTGCGCCGGATGCCCGTTTATCCTGCCGCGCAAGCTGGCGCGCTGGCTGGGCCGCCCCACGCGACGCTGGCCCAGAGCGCTGCGTAACAAGTGGCTGGCGGTGGCTTCGCTGCTCGCCATCCTTTTTCTATATGAGCTCTACGACCTGTGGGCCAGCCCCTGGCTCACCGCGTGGGTGATCGTGGCCTATTTTGCCGCTGCCTTTGTGCTGGAGGCGTTGTTCACGCGTGACAGCTTTTGCATGTACGTCTGCCCACTAGGCACGTTCAACTTTCTCTACAGTACGGCCAGCCCCTTGCAGATCACCAGCCGCAACCTGGATCGCTGCCGCACCTGCGAGGGCCGTGAGTGCATCAACGGGCGTTGGGACGCAAACGACCGCCTGATCCAGCAGGGATGCCAGTTGGAACTCTATGTCCCCAGGATTCAGAGCAACATGGACTGCACCCTCTGTCTGGACTGCGCCAAGGCGTGCCCCTATGACAACGTGGCGTTGACCACGCGGCCGCCGGGTGATGAGTTGTTCCGCCAGACATGGCCCAACCGGCTCGACCTGGCGCTGCTGGCGATCCTGGCGGCGTGGGGCGGGTTGATCAATGCCTTTGCCATGACCCCGCCGGTCTATGAACTGGAGCAGTGGCTGGCGCGACTGCTCAACACGCAGCAAGAGGTCTGGGTGTTGGGGCTGATCTTTGTGACCGGCGTGATCGTGATTCCGCTGGGACTCTCCTTTGGTGCGGCCTGGATCAACCGCGCGACGGCACGGGGCGCGGCCGCGCCCACGCTGGCGCGCGAGGTGATGCGCTATGCCTACAGCTTTGTGCCGTTGGGGTTGGGCATTTGGGCCGCGCACTACCTCTTTCACCTGCTGATCGGCCCGCTGACGATCTGGCCTGCGCTGCAGAATTTCTGGGTGGAGGTGACCGGCATCGCGCTGATGGGCCAGCCCAACTGGTCGGCGGGCGCGCTGTGGATGCCGCCGCTGCGCGTGATCCAGACGATCCAGATGGCGGCGATGGCCGCAGGGACAGCGGGCGCGCTGGCGGTTGCCTGGCGCGCGGCGCGGCGCAGCCATGCGGCGTCGCGGGCAGCCCTGATCCAGGTGGCTCCCTGGGCGCTGATCTTGCTGGCACTGGCCGCGACCGCGGTCTGGGTCTTCCTGCTGCCGATGGAGATGCGCGGTAACGTGTTGGGATAGATTGAAAATTCTCTATATTGACAAACGTCAATTTATAGGCTACACTCTGCGCCATGAACACACGCACGGACACACAGCCGTTGATCGAACTGACGCCCCAGATCGACCCGCAATCCGAGCAGGGCGGCGCAGGGTGCTGCGGGCCGCTGCCAGGGCTGCGCTGGAGCATGGAGGAGGCCGCACAGATGGCCTCCATGCTCAAAGCACTGGCCCATCCTGTGCGCTTGCAGATCGTGGAGATCCTCAGCCGGTTCGGCGGGCAGGTCTGCGTCTGTGATGTGGAAAGCCAGTTTGACCTGGCGCAGCCGACCATCTCGCATCACCTGAAAGTGCTGCGCCAGGCGGGCCTGATCGACGCGCACCAGCGCGGGGTGTGGGTCTACTATACGACCCGGCCCGAAGCGCTGGCTCAATTACAGACGGTACTGGGCGGGCTGTCGGGAAACCGCTAGGCGAACGACGCCCGCCTCTTTTTTTGCGCCATATATCGAAGTTTATCGATTTAAGGGGGCGATATGCAGCCGGAGAGCACCAATATCGTGATCGAGCCCGTGGCCGCCGACCGGTTTGCAGAGGTGTTGGAACTGTTGGCGGCCAGCGCGCTGCCGCAGAACGGGCTGCACGACCACCTGGCCACCACGCTGGCCGCACGCCAGGGGAATCGCATCGTGGGCTGCGCCGCGCTGGAGGTCTACGGCCAGGCCGCGCTGCTGCGCTCGGTCGCAGTGGATGCCGCCCTGCGCGGGCAGGGGATTGGCCGCCAACTCACCGCCGCCGCCCTCGTCCTGGCGCGCAGCCGCGGCGTTTCCCAGGTCTACCTGCTCACCGAGACCGCGCCCGATTTCTTTGCGCGGATCGGGTTTCGCCCCGTGGCGCGCCAGGATGTTGTGCCAGCCGTGCAACAGTCGGTGGAATTTGTTTCGGCTTGCCCCCAAACGGCCCAGGCCATGCAGTTGGATCTGCGGCCTGAGTAGGTTAATCGTTTTTGTGTTCGTGATGCACAGCGTGTACGTTTCATACAGGAAAGGAAGGCACAGATGACTTCAGAGAGGCTCGACCCCGCTACCATCCATCAGGCGGTTGAGGCGTATTACGGTGAGCGGGCGCGCAGCAGTTCAAGCTGTTGCGGCCCGGAATGTTGCGGCAGCGCCGACGTCAACGACGCGACCATTGCCCTCTACAGTCCCGACCAGGTGGCGGAGTTGCCCCAGGAGATTGCAGAGTTTTCGCTCGGCTGTGGCAACCCTACGGCCATCGCTGCGCTCAAGCCGGGCGAGGTGGTAGTCGATCTGGGGTCGGGCGGCGGGCTGGATGTCTTTCTAGCCGCGCGCCAGGTCGGCCCCACCGGGTTTGTCTATGGCGTGGACATGACCGGCGACATGCTGGCGCGGGCGCGGCGCAACGCCGAAAAGTTGGGGGTGGCAAATGCGGAATTTCGCAAGGGCCACATCGAGGACCTGCCGCTGCCCGATGAGAGCGTGGACGTGATCATCTCCAACTGCGTGATCAACCTCTCGCCCGACAAGGGGCAGACGCTGCGCGAGGCGTTTCGGGTTTTGCGCAACGGTGGGCGGCTGGCCGTCTCCGACGTGGTGATCGACGGCACCTGGCAAGACCTGCCTGTGACCGAGAGCCAGGTACGCACGGCGTTGAGTTGGGCCGGATGCATTGCCGGGGCTTTAACCGTTGACCAATACCAGACGTTCCTGGCGGAGGCGGGTTTTGAGGAGATCCAGATCGACCTGACGCACCATTACCGGCTGGAAGATTTGGGCCAGAATCTGCAGCAGGTGAACGAGTTGCTTCCGTCCGAAGTCGTCGAAACGCTGGTAGGCCGCTTCGCCAGCGCGTCGATCTCGGCACGGAAGGGGTAGCAGAAGGGAGTAGGGAGGTAGGGAGATAGGGATGAGGTTTGCGTTCACTTCGTGAGTAGAGACGAGGCTACATCCTGGCTTTGTAATAGCAAGTAGCCTGTTCTGCTTCTGCCCCTACTGCCTACTCCCCACTCCCTACTCCCTTTCCATTACCTCCCTACCAAATGCTCAGCAGCAGGGCGACCACCAGCAGGCCCAGCGCACTCAGCACCAGATGCAGGTTTTGGCGAAAGACCTCCCGCCAACTGGTCTCCGGCATCATCGGCAGGGGGAGCGGGGCGTTCATGCTGGTGGAGGGGTGGACGGAGATGGGCACCGATCCAAACAGCACTTCACGTAAGGCGCGTATGTTGGGCGGACGTTCGTTGGGATGCATCGCCAGCGCCTGGAAGATGGCACGCTCCACGCGCGGCGAGACCTGCGGGTTGAGTTGGCGCAGCGAGGTCAGCACCCCTGGGCGCAAAAAGCGCTCTTTGGCATCCGCCGGGGGTTTGCCCGCCAGCAGGTGATAGAGCGTTGCGCCCACCCCATAGATATCGCTGCGCGCATCGGTGAAGCCCGTGTCGCCGCCGTACTGCTCCAGCGGCGTGTAGGCCACCGTCCCCCGCCCCTGCACCACGGTGACAGTCCGACTGTCGTCGTTGTGCAGCACTTTGACCAATCCGAAATCCACCAATTTGACGGTACCGCGTGCGGTCAGTTTAATATTGCTTGGTTTGACGTCACGATGGACGACCGGCGGGTCTTGGTCGTGTAGATATTCCAGCGCGTCCAGAAGCTGCACAGCCCAGGTCAGGACTTGTTGCTCGCTGAGTGGTTCGCCGTTTTTTTGTTGTTCATGTAAAATCTCTTGCAGGTCACGCCCGGCCACATAATCCATGACCAGATATTCGCGCGTCTGCTCTGCAAAATAATCGGAAACCTTGGGCAAGTTTGGGTGATCCAGCCGGGAGAGGATGCTGGCCTCGATACGGAACTGCTCCGACATCTGCTCCAGTTCTTCCTCGGAAATGGCCGTGCTGGTCAGCGTGGGCAGGACTTCCTTGATGGCGCAGACCCGACCT
>CAZYQJ010000114.1:0-1494 GCA_964649925.1 uncultured Litorilinea sp. | reverse complement strand
AGTCGGCGGCCTTATAGACCGCGCCCATCCCTCCTTGCCCCACCAATTCGATGATTTCGTAACGATTGCGTAAAATCGTACCTGGTTCTAGAATGTGCTGCACTCCAGCCTCCCGCCCCCACGTTTTGCCGTTCCCTTTTATTTCCTGCTACAGTTCTGGTATAATGCGGGCGGCATAGAGCCGGGCATGAACGACAAGGCAGCAGTGTACCGGTCTCATCGGGGCCTTACGTCCATTATGCGTGACCGTCAACTGGCTTGTCAATCCAGGCTCGGTTAGGCAAAGATGGCCTGCTATGTAACAATAAGCTCATGAGTACACGATTTGAACACGACAACGCAGACACGGTGACCGCTGAAACAGTCGAGGCGCAGGCCGTGTCCACCGACCGACACCCCGACTCGTCTGAAACCACCAATCTGGCCGCCGATTCGGCAAGTATCCCGATCCTCCGGCATCGGGAAAGCGCCATGCTGGTGTTGCAACGCGGCTCCGAAGCGGGCCGTCGTTGGCCTTTGGATCGCACGCGTCCCTTAACCATTGGCCGTGCCGAGGAATGCGACATTGTCCTGCCTGACCGTCAGGTCAGCCGCTATCATGCGCGCATTTCTTGGGAAGGCGACCATTTTCAGGTGCTTGACCTGGAGAGCAAGAACGGCACCCATGTCAACGGCCAAGAACTGAGTGGTGACCCAGTGTCGCTGGCCGACGGCGACGAAATCCAGATTGCGCTGCGTTTCAAGCTCGCCTTTGTGGATGCAGGCGCAACCGCCCCCTTGACGCTCGACAGCGACGAAAAAGGGCTGCGGCTGGATAAGGAAACCCGCCAGGTTTGGGTCAACGGCAAGCAGGTAGACCCACCCCTCAGCCTGCACCAATTCCGTCTCCTGGAGACCTTGTGGGATGCAGGCGGCAGCGTGATCACGCGCGAGAAAGTCATCAGCGCCGTATGGCCCGAAGCCAGCAGCGAAGGGGTCAGCGAACAAGCCATTGATGCCCTGGTGCGCCGGTTACGTGAACGCGTGGCCGAAACCGACGAGGAATTCCGGTACATCGTCACTGTGCGCGGTCATGGGTTCCGGCTGGAGAATCGCTGAGTTTGATCCACCCCGTTGCCAACACGCTGGTGCAAGGGACACAAGGGCGGCTTCCTGCAGCGGACCCTGCATCCCCCCTGGGACTCTATATACACGTTCCATTTTGTGAACGGAAGTGTCCTTACTGCGACTTTAACACCTATGCGGGATTGCAGGCGCGCTTTGGGCAGACAGTCGATGCGCTCTGCCAGGAGTTGGCGCAGTGGGCGGATCCCCTGGCCGGTCGGGAGATAACCTCCATCTTCATCGGCGGAGGGACGCCGACTGTGCTGGCGGCGGCAGATCTGACCCGGTTGATGGCCTGTGTGCGTCGCCACTATACGCTGTCACGGGACTGCGAGATCACCTGCGAAGCCAATCCAGGCACGGTGGACCGGCCCAAATTTCAACTTTTGC
>CAZYQJ010000113.1:1829-11139 GCA_964649925.1 uncultured Litorilinea sp. | reverse complement strand
ATAGGCGCTGATCGCCTGTTTCTTAATCACCGGCACCCGCTGCACGCCGTAGGCCTCGCCGACACGCGCTGTCCCTTGCGCCCACAGCCTGCCGTTTTTCGTCCCTTGACGGATCTCAGCCAGCGCCTGCACCATCCAGTCCACGTCGCCAAACGGAGCCAGCCCCGCTTCCATCAGGACGGCCAGCGTTGCGCCTGTCTCGATGGTGTCCACGCCCAGGTCATTGGCGATGTAGTTGAGCGCGGCAAGCTTGTCCGGGTCGCCAATGCCGCAGTTCGTACCTAACAGGCCGAGCGTCTCATATTCGACCGGAGAGACGACTTCCTTGCCCTCAGCATCATGGTAGACGTTGCTGCACTGGATCACGCAGCCGGGCATACAGGCGTGGGCCTGCTGGCCGCCGCGCGAGGTGTTGAGTTCGCCAATATAGTCTCCGCCCATCTTGAACGGCTCGCCCGCATCTACATTGGCGAACTGGCCTGCAGAGAAGTTGCGCACGGGTAGCCCGCCTACATAGTTCTGGTAATCGGCCATGCCCATCGTGCCGACAGCATTATAGAAATTGATGACCGTGGGGTCCGCCTGGAGCATTTTTGCATACCCCCGAAGACCCTCCATTACCTTCTTGCGGTCATGCAAGGGGGGGATCCGGTCCAGATCGGCGACAATGGCCTTGACGCGCTTGGATCCCATCACCGCGCCAACGCCGCCGCGCGCGGCAAACCGGGCCGGGCGGCCATCGGTATCGCTGAAGGCAATGCCCGCGATCAGCCCTTGGTATTCGCCGACAGGCCCACAAAGCGCAATGACCACTTTGTCCCCGTATTTTTCGTATAGCAAATCGGCGGCTTCAAAGTTGCCTTTGCCCAAGTAGGCTTCAGCGTTGTCAAAGTCGATGCCGCCATCCTTACGAAAGTGTATCACCACCCAATCGGCAGAGGCGTTATGCAGGGTGAAGCCCGAGATGCTGAGTTGGCCGAGGCCATAGCCAAATGTGCCGCCGCCATTGGCCTCCTTGATGCCGCCGGTCAGAGGGCTTTTGCAGCCCACGCTGGTGCGGTTGGCATTAGAAAAGCTCGTCCCGGCCAGCGGGCCTGCCGAGAAGATCAGCGGGTTGGCGGGGGAGAGGGGGTCCACCGTCGCCACCCCCATCTCGACCAGCTGCTTTGCAATCAAGTATCGTCCAACACGGACAACCTGCTCTCCGGAGACCTCGCTGGTCTCTACATGGCGAGTTGCCAGGTCAATATTAAGGTATTTGCGCATGCTGCGATCCTTTCACATGGCAAGGCAATGAGTGCAGTCGTTATATCCTAGAGGATACACGCGCAAGCGAATTCTGCCTAGTTGAAGCCTTTTAGTCATTGTCAAATTAAAGCGCGCCAGAGTATACTACACGAAGAAGATGGACGTCTTTCGTGCATTTTTTTAGAGTTATTAAATGACCCTTATATTTCACGAACATCCATTCTAATTCATCGATCTATGAGGTGCGTTTGTGTTTACATAACATTTAAAATTCTTCTACTCTATACAAAGGGTATCGCGCTCCTCGCCGATGTCTCTGCTGCTCACGCCTACTCATGCGCCTGTGCGCCTCCCACCATACGTCGCCTAGCCGTCGCCCTGCAAATCCTGACCTCGCCGATCAGGAGATTTGCTATGGGCTTGACATTTGAGCCATTACGTGATAATAGATTAATTAAATTTTTGAAAGGAAGAAGAGATGCATTCCATTACCTCCCGCACTCAAACCGCCAAACCGCCTGCCCCCTCCCCCACTACTCTAACCTTTGATGCTGATATCCTGGCAGGCCAGCTTGCGCCGTCCAGCATCGCCATGTACCGCCGCGACTTTCTGGCCTATCTTGACTTTGCCGGGAGCGCAGAGTCTGCCATCCAGGCCGCAACCCTGGCGCGCTGGCGTGCCCACCTGGCCCAGGAAACTGACAAGAGCCCCAACACCATCAACCGCATGATCAGTGCCGTCAAGCGGCTGATGCGCGAGGCCGCGGCCCAGGGCTATATTGACCATGCAACTGCCGCCGCCTTTGACCAGGTTTCCGGCGTCAAGACGGCTGCACTCAAAGATCGAATCAAAGCCAACGCCCGCGTCCGCATTGAGCCGGTGGAGATGCGCCAGGTCTGCGACCTGCCGGAGGCCGACCGGCTGATCGGACTGCGCGATGCCGCGCTGTTAGCCACGCTCGCCAGCAGCGGGCTGCGCGTCAGCGAGTTAGCAACGCTCACGCAGTCGCAGGTGCGTCCCAAGGGAAACGGCTTTGTGGTTTTGGTCAAGGGGAAAAACGATGTAGCCTACCGCGAAGCGCCCATCAGCCGGGAGGCCCACAGGCTGATCGGTGACTGGTTGGAAGCTCGTCCGGTACCGAGCAGTTATCTCTTTACTGCCTTTGATGGCCGCGGCGAACGGTTGACGGCCCGCCCACTCTCCGCCGTCGCCATCTGGCGGATCATCCGCAAATACGCTCAGGCGGCTGGCCTCGACGATGTGAAGCCCCATGACTTCCGTCGTTTCGTCGGCACCCAACTTGCCCAGAGCGATATCCGCCGCGCCCAAAAAGCTCTAGGGCACAAGCGCATCGAAACCACCGCGCGCCACTACGTGTTGGACGAACTGGAACCGGGACTGACAGACAACCTCTACTGATTCTACTGAGACAGACGCCCGCGCCGCTCCCAGGCCGTCCACGCTGCCAGTGCCAACAACGTACCCGCCACGACCATCAGCACCGCCGGACCCTGCCCCTGCCGTGAACGCCCGGTAGTGGGGAGGTCTCCCGGTGGGGTGGCCTCTGCCTCCACCGTCCCCGCGTCCCGATCCGCCGCAGGCGGTTCCGCTGCCGCCGCCGGGGGTGAGGTTTTGACCACTTCTGGCGTTTCAATCTCTACGGTCTCTGCGGTAGCAGTCAACACAGCCGTCGGCGTGAGTGTCGCCGTCGCAGTGATGGTTGCGGTAGGCATCAACGTCTCTGTCGGTGTCAAGGTTGCTGTTGCCGTTGGCGTTGCCGTATCGGTCGCAGTTGGTGTCAGCGTTGCGGTTGGCGTTAACGTCACCGTCGATGTCAGTGTTGGCGTCTCGGTATCAGTCGCCGTTGGCCGTGCCGTATACGTGGCAGTCGGCGTGGCTGTATCGGTCGCGGTGGGCGTTAACGTCGCTGTCGATGTCGGCGTCTCCGTCGGCGTGGGGCGCGGGCTCGGTGTATGGGTTGCCGTCGGCGTATTTGTAGCTGTATTCGTCGCTGTCGGAGTCGGTCGTGGCGTCGGCGTGTGTGTTGCCGTGGCCGTTGCGGTCGGCGTGGCCGTCGGCCCCTCGACCTCTAGCGTGGCGGCGGGCTGAACCACATCCTGGGCACGCACGCTCACGACCACCGCGCCAGGTTCCTGTAGCGCCACGGTCGCCGACCACACCCCGCTTGCATCCACGGTCGCGGTTTGCACGACCTGGCTATCCACCATCACATCCACAACCATACCGGGGGCACCTGCGCCGCCGATCTGAAGCGCATAACCCTCTGCGATGTCCACCTGATCCGTCGTCGTCAAGGTGAGTGCAACCGGCGTGGCTGTAGCTGTAGGGGTATCGGTGGCTGTCGCCGTAAAGGTCGCTGTAGAAGTCGCCGTGCTTGTGGGCCTGCGTGTATCCGTTGCTGTGGCCGTAGCCGTCGGCATCGGGCTTGGCGTTTGTGTGGCTGTCATAGTCGGAGTAGGCCGGGGCACAGGGGTTGGTCGCAGTGTTGCTGTCGCCGTCGGCTGTGGTCGGGACGTCGCCGTGGCGGTTGGTGTCCCGACGACCGTTGCCAGCGCGGTCACGGCACCTGCCATCACGGTAGCGCTGGACGTGCTTACGGCGGTCGTGGCCTCGGGTTCTGCCGCGGGGGTCGGCGTTTCCTGGCGGGTCGGCGCGACCACGAGTGCAGGTGTCGAGCTAAAAGTAGCAGTCACGATAGGCGTCGCCGTCGCGGTAAAAGTCGGTGTAGCCGTGGGCGGCAGGGCAGCCAACACCACGACATAGGAAGCCAGACGCGCCGGGAGTGACTCTCCCTGCTCGCTGGTCCCCCGACAGCCGACGTAGTAAATACCTGGCTCTGTAAAACTCAGCGCATAGCGCCAGAGGCCGTCTTCATCGACCGTCACCTGGGCGATCACCTCGCTCCCGACGATTACATCTACCAGGCTCCCCGGCCTGCCCGAACCCGTCACCGTCACTCGCTCGCCGACCAATGCTTGCGCGGGTGACGCCACACATGCAGGCCGGATCGGTGTATTGGTCGGCGTGGGCGTAAAGGTGGGCGTCGCCGTGAAGGTGGGGGTTGCCGTCGCCGTTGGGGTCGGCGTCGGAGTGAATGTAGGTGTAAAGGTTGGTGTTGGTACCGGTGTGGGCGTGAACGTCGGCGTCCCTGTCTCGGTCGGCGTAGCGGTGGCAGTTGCTGTCGCAGTCGGCGTATTGGTTGCTGTATTCGTCGCCGTCGGAGTCGGCGTTTCCGTTGGGGTAGCCGTATGCGTAGCTGTATGGGTGGCTGTCGCGGTATCGGTCGCGGTGGGCGTATCCGTGGCCGTGGCTGTCGGCGTCAGCGTCGATGTGCTGGTCGCCGTATTGGTGGGAGTCGGCGTGTCAGTAGCCGTTGCTGTGGGTGTGCTGGTTGCGGTGTTAGTCGGGGTAGGCGTCGGGGCGGGCACCACCACCACATACGACGTCAGCCGCGCATAGACGCTTTCGCCGCGCTGGTCTATCCCGCTGCAGCCGATGTACTGCAGGCCAGGCGCCGTGAAGGTCAAGTCAAAGCCCCATTGCCCTTCGTCGCCCACTGTGACACTGCCAATCACCTCCCCACCGACCAACACATCAACCACGGTGCCAGGCAGCCCAGTGCCGGTGATATGCACGGGGTCTCCTGCTTGCACCTGCACCGGCGACGCTACGCAACTCGGTGCAAACGGTGTTGCCGTCGGTGTAAGGGTCGGCGTATTCGTCGGCGTGGGGGTAAACGTTGGCGTCGGAGTAGTCGTCGCTGTGGCCGTGGACGTGGGCGTGGCAGTAGGCGTATCTGTGGCCGTCGCTGTGGCCGTATGAGTCGGTGTAAGCGTATTGGTCGCCGTGGCTGTGGCCGTATCCGTTGCGGTTGCTGTCGAAGTTGGGGTCGAAGTTTCTGTGGCAGTCGCCGTGGCTGTGGGCGTGGGTGTGTATGTCGGCGTCGGCACGACGACGGTCAGCGCCCCCCGGCTTTCCGCGCCCGACACCTCGAGCGCACGCACGGTGACCGAATAGGCGCCTGGCCCTGCGACAATGATCGTCTGGCTCCACACACCCGATGCGTCGGCGGTGACTGTATAAGTTTCGCCGCGTTCAACCGCAATCTCTACCTGTGCGCCCGGCCCTGCCGTACCTTCTACCGTCAAAACCTGGCCTTCTGCGACCGCTTCCGGCTCTCCAGCGGTCACACGCACAGGCACAGGGGTGGCCGTAGGTGTTGCCGTATCGGTCGCGGTCGGGGTCGCTGTATGTGTCGCCGTGGCTGTGGGCGTGTTTGTTGCCGTGTTTGTGGCGGTTGCAGTTGCGGTATCAGTTGGTGTGGGCGTCGATGTGCTGGTTGCGGTGTTAGTCGGGGTAGGCGTCGGGGCGGGCACCACCACCACATACGACGTCAGCCGCGCATAGACGCTTTCGCCGCGCTGGTCTATCCCGCTGCAGCCGATGTACTGCAGGCCAGGCGCCGTGAAGGTCAAGTCAAAGCCCCATTGCCCTTCGTCGCCCACTGTGACACTGCCAATCACCTCCCCACCGACCAACACATCAACCACGGTGCCAGGCAGCCCAGTGCCGGTGATATGCACGGGGTCTCCTGCTTGCACCTGCACCGGCGACGCTACGCAACTCGGTGCAAACGGTGTTGCCGTCGGTGTAAGGGTCGGAGTAGACGTCGCTGTGGGTGTGTCCGTCGGTGTATGGGTCGCCGTAGGCGTATCCGTTGGAGTCTCTGTTGCCGTTGGCGTATCGGTGGCCGTCTCTGTGGGCAGCGGCGTAGCCGTGTCGGTTGGAAGTGGCGTATCGGTCGCCGTGGGCACAGCGGTATGGGTGGCCGTATTTGTCGGCAGCGGGGTCGCCGTTGGAATCTCGACAGGCACCGTCGTGCTCGTGAGGACGGTCCCAGCCACATCGCGCACCTGGACACCGACTGTATATACTCCCGCAGGCAATTCCAGTACAAGAGTCCATTGGCCGCTGCTGTCCACCGTCATGGTCTGGACAGTAGTGCCGTCAACCGTAACCTCCAGCGCAGTATCCGGCGCAGCCGTACCCTCTAGCCGGTAACCGCCATCCTCTTCTTGAATCTCAGCCGCCACGATGGTGGGCGGTTCCATTGTTGCCGTTGGCTGCGGGGTCGCAGTCGGTTCTACCGTATCCGTGACCGTTGGCTCAGGCGTCGACGTCGGTTCCGGTGTATCGGTAGGCGGGGGCGTTTCCGTTGCAGTCGGCTCGGGTGTATCGGTATCTGTAGCCGTAGGTTCTAGCGTATCGGTTGGTTGCGGCGTGACCGTATCTGTGGCGGTTTCGTTCGGCGTAGGCTCCGGTGTGGCCGTCGGTTCTGGCGTATGTGTTCCGGTGGCCGTTGGTGTGGGAGGGGCCGCCGTGTCTGTCACAGTTGGCGTCGGGGTAGGTAACACAATGGCGACCGTTGCCGTTGCGGTCACAGGGACGATCGGCAGCGCCCCTGCTATAACCGTCGGCGAGACGGTCACGGTTGCGGTGATCGACTCCGTCGCTGCAGCGGCCGCGGTGGCTGTTTCAGTTGGTTCTTCGGTTGGGAGATCAACTTCCTCGGCGCGTGTCTCGGCAGTGACAGCCGGCGATGCAATCGCCACCACTGTCTCCTCCCCCTCGGCGCGCGTCACGACCGGTGTCATCGTCAGCAGCGGCGACGCACCAGCCAGTGGAGTCGCAGTTGCGGCAACAGGGGTTACAGTGGGCAGTGCCACGATCGGCTCAGCCGTCGCCGTGCCTACCGGCGTGGCTGTGTCCGCTGGCGTAGGGGTCGGCGTCGGCAGCGCAACGGTGGGTGTTATTAGCCCCGCTGCGCCAACAGGCGTTTCAGTGGGCTGCGCTGGCTCCACAGCCACTGGTGAGGGAGACGACGTAGGGGTTTCCGTCGCTGCGGCAACCACTTGGCCTTCCGGTGTATAGGTGGAGATCGGCGTTGAAGTCGGGCCAAGCCTCGAGGGCAGCATCCGTAGCCCTTGCCCGATAAGGGGTATCATTACGGCGACCAGAAGGATCAGCAGAATCACATACTTGCTGAAATCAAAGCGCCATATCGATCGCGGGGTGCGCTTCCGCGCCATCGTGGTTATTCCCTGTGTGCGCTGCTGTCAGAGTCCACCGAATGTATAAATTCCGGTGAATCCTGATGGGAGGGCGATGATTGTACGGTGGCATCCACCTCTTCACTGGATCGACGCGCGTTGAACCCCAACCTGGGCATAAACGCCTGCCAATCCACAATCCATTCCATGACCAAGCCCACGAACAGACCGGCCATCAGTCCAAAGAGAAATTGCAGCATCTATGCAACCATTCGATCATTCGTGGTGACACGAGCCGTCATGGATATCCAGCAAACCCGCAGACCGACCGGCTCACTGTGAACCTTATTATACCAGATTACAGCGTTGCATCCTACCGAGATTTTTTCCCTTTCGCCGAAGCGCGATCACGGCGCGCCAAGTGGCTCGGAGGTAGGCTGGTGATGAGCGAGCGCATGCCTTGGATCCGCCACCCCCCACTGCAGCCAGAGCAAGGCCATGCTGCCGAGCAGCGCACCGATCAGGAAAAGCCAGGTATAGCTGAAACCGGCAATCCAGCCGCCGATTAACGGCGCCAGCCCGCTGGCAACCCCAACCGCCGAGTTCGCGATGCCAACATACGAGGGGCGTCGTTCCGAGGTAGAAAATTCCATCGCGATTAGGATGCCCGACACGGAGTTGATGCCCCCGGACAGCCCAATCAGCGCATAGGCGGGATACATGCCAACCGGCAGGGAAGTCAACGCTGCGACCAAATAGCCGATCACTTGCGCAGAGCCACTGATCAATAGCGGTATTTTGTGGCCCTTTCGGTCTGCAATGATGCCTGCCAGTAGGTTGCCCGCCGTCTGCCCTGTCAGCAGGATTGCCGTGTAGATCCCCACCACCGCATCCGGGACATCCCAACGCGCCACAGTCATCACGGTGATAAAGCCGAACCCCATGTTGCCCAACACCAACAACATGCGTGCGCCCAGATACTTGCGGAAATTGTGGTCATGGCGCACCGTTTCTCGCATCAGCGACCAGCCCGCGCCCTGGGCCTTACGCTCGGCGGGAACGGCCTGCACCGGCTCGCGCACCAACGCCAACCCGACCCAACTCAACATGATCGCGGTCGCGGCAATCGAAAACAGGATGACGAAATTCGTCGGAAAGGCGAACTCAAGTAACAGCCAACTGCTGATACCTGCTCCAAGCGTCGCCAGGCCGGTCCCTGCAAAGGCAGTGAACCCGAAGAATTTGCCCCGTATCTTGAGAGGGAAACAGCGCGCCAACAGGTCTTGCCAGGCAGGCGCGATCATCCCTGCGCCTAGCCCGTGCCATGTATAACTCAGGATAAACGTCAACAGTGCCGCTATCGGATACTTAGCAGCCATCCACGCTGCCACCGGCCACAGGAGGACAGGCAACCGCTCCAAGAAGAATCCCGCGTTGACCACCACTGGCTTCTTTCGATCCAGTCGTTCAATCTGCCCTGCCGTCAAGAGCTGAGGGATATACCAGCTAGACTGGGCGATCATCGCCAACAGGCCAAAGACCAGCGGGTTCAGTGTGATTTTGCTGACAAAAAGCGGCAGGATCGTGCTGGACGATACAAACGCCAGCCCAAACCAGAAGGCCATCCCATCAAACAGGTTCGCGCCAAAATTCCACCGGTAGTTGCGCGCCGCTTCTGCCTCGACTTCACTCTCCGTCCGGCGCGGCACAGGAACATCCAGAAGCAGCAACCGGGACAACAATCGTTTTCGCAAGAACATAATCGTGCCTACTCGTCGTCATCGTCGGAATCACAGGGGCACGCATCCAATGTGCCAAGCATAATGCCTTCACATTACCCTGCCCTGGGTACACGGTCAAATTCATCTGCTATGATTTTGGGTGCCATCTCATCGCCTTTACAATACGCTTGGGCCATTTCGACCCCTTGATGATTACTAGCCTGTGAGCATTGTATGACCGTTTCCACATCGTATGATGATTTTCTGGC
>CAZYQJ010000113.1:0-1819 GCA_964649925.1 uncultured Litorilinea sp. | reverse complement strand
ACCGCCAAGAACTTAGCGCAAGAAGCCGACGACCTGATCGGTCAAGTCGTCGGAGCGCGCACCGCCTCACGCAAAGCGGATGGCAGCCTTGTGACCCGCACCGACCGCGCCATAGACGCCTTGCTCAGCCGTCGCATCACCGAACGCTACCCCGGTCACGCTGTCCTAAGCGAAGAACAGGTCACAACCTACGATCCGGCGATTCGCTATACTTGGGTTGTCGATCCACTCGACGGGACGACCAACTTTGCGCGTGGGCTTCCGGTGTGGGGCATCAGCATTGCTTTGTTGGATCAGGGGGAACCTATCGTAGGGGTTGTGCGCTTTCCATCGCTACACGAAGAGTTTGCAGCGGTCAAAGGGCAAGGGGCGACCTGGAATAGCGAATTAGTGACAACAGCCCCTGAACGCACAATAGACAACCAGCACTTCATCATGTGCTGCACCCGCACCGGACGGCGCTATCGGGTGACCACCCCGCTCAAAACACGCATCCTGGGCAGTGCAGCCTACCACCTCCTCAAGGTAGCCGATGGCTCCGCCCTGGCCGCCATTGAAGCTACTCCAAAGATTTGGGACCTGGCCGCCGCCCTGCTCATCCTTGCCGAAGCTGGCGGCGTAGCGCAGCCAATCGGTCGCGGCTCTCTGCCGTTTCCAGTCCCGCCAGTGGCATCAGACTTCCGAAACCAGTCGTTTCCTTTGATTGCCGCGGCCAACTTGGATGTTTTACAGGTAGTGTCGCGCCAAGTAGCGGAGTTACCCTTGAAATGACTACGCGAATACCTTTCCCACCTCCTGAACCCTACACCACCATCGCACGCCGCCGCGAAAGTGGCGATGAACAGGTCGGCTTCATCACACACGACGGGCAGATCTACCGGATCCGCTGGCAGGAGGGAATCCCTGTCGGTCGCGTCGATGACCGGCGCCGCGTCTTCCGCCTTACCCAGCACGACGAGCGCGAACTGGGCACATTTACCGAATCCGGCCATGTCCACAGCCACGGTCTCTTTGAAGGAGGCGCGCTCGGTTGGCTCGCCCCTGATGGAACTGTCATCCAAGCGGGGTTGATCTTTGGAGAAGAGGAAGTGGGCTTTGTCGAAGGACCGAACCCTGCAGCTGGCGCTGCCGCCCTCCTCCTCCTCTTCATGCCCGATGAGCAGGAGCAACAACGCCAGATGAACCGCACTTGATCATGATAGCCATCACGCATCACAGCCTCACCACCCCGCGCCTGACCTTCCACTACCGGCAGCATGGCGACGTCGACGGTCTGCCCATGATCCTGCTCCACGGCAGTTTCGCCACCGGTCGCTGGTGGGAGCCCTTCCTGGCTATCCTCCCCGACGACATTCTCGCCGTCGCGCCCGACCTGCGCGGCTGCGGCGAATCTAGCAAACCCGACCACGGCTATGACATCGAGGACCAGGCTGAAGATGTCGCCGCTTTCTTCGCGGCCTGGGGCAAAGA
Organism: uncultured Litorilinea sp.; assembly: GCA_964649925.1. Taxonomy (GTDB): domain Bacteria; phylum Chloroflexota; class Anaerolineae; order Caldilineales; family Caldilineaceae; genus QEUY01. Next base: position 349 of record CAZYQJ010000113.1, on the reverse strand, counting down.
CGAGGTCGATCTGGTGGCTCACGCCAGCGCGGGAGCCACCGCCGTCGAGTTCACCCTGCGCTACCCCCACTGGGTCCGCACCCTTACCCTGGTGGACAGTGTCCCTGTGGAAGGCGTCTTTACCCCCCTCGAAGCGATCCGTCTCCTGGACCAAATGCGCGCGGACCGCGATCGGCTGGCGCAGGCCTTGGCCGCGCTGATGCCCACCTTTCCCGGCATCGAGCCCGACGGCCCCACGACCCACACAGCGTTCTTTCAGCAGTTGGTCACGGACGCGCAGAATATGGCCCCCGCAGCCTTTACCGCCATTGCCGAGTCATTAGGCCGGTGGAACCGCTTCGACGAGGCC
>CAZYQJ010000112.1:0-11139 GCA_964649925.1 uncultured Litorilinea sp. | reverse complement strand
CATGCGGCAGGATCAACTGCCCGTTGGGGCGTTCGACTTCGTGGTTGGGTTCGTTGCCGATGATCCAGATGTGGCAGCCGCGCGAACGCTGCACATAGCGGGCGCAGGCTGCGGCAAACGCTGGATAGTGTTCAGGCGTGGGCAGCGTGCCTGTGCTGCCATAGCCGTGGTTGATACGCACCATCACACCCAGCCCAGCGTTGGCGAGGTCGGCAAAATCGGCGGGAGTGCTGCCACCGTCCAGGCCAATGGCCGCTAGCTCTAGCACCCAGCCGCGGCGATCCGCCTCCAGCATCAAGCGTTCCCCCCCTCGTTCGTGCAGCCCAAAGATGTATTCGGGGTAGTGGGCCGGGGGTTTGGCAGCGGTCACCGCTGCGGCGTCGACCTGCTCGCTGGCGGAGCCGTTCTTCCGCGGGTGCGGGCGTTTTGAGGTAATTGCCAAATAGCCACTCCTTTCGCAATTGTTGACGCGCAGCGTGGCGCACGTCAACGAATCATGACAATTCCTTGTTCTATTGTACGATGACGTGAATATAAAGTTTCCGATACTGTGGATCGGCGTTGGAGTGGCGAGGAGGGTCGGTTGCCACCCGTATCGATGGGTCAGGCGTAGAAGGGGGGCAGGGGCTTAGGGGAAACGCCGCCGCGCCTGCTCCAGTTCAATGGCCTTGGCTGTAAATCGGTAGAGTTTGGCGGGCCGGTGGTCGCCTTCACGCAGGTTGCCGGTCTCTTCCAACACGTCGGCGGCCAGCATCTTGCGCCGGAAATTGCGTTTGTCCAGCGGTTCGTGCAGCACCGTTTCATAGACGCGCTGCAACTCCGACAGCGTGAATTCGGCAGGCAGCAGCAGAAAGCCTAGCGCCGTCCATTCCAGTTTCCAGCGCAGACGCTGCATGGCGTACTGCAGGATGCGCGCGTGGTCGAAGGCGAGTTGGGGCAGGTCGTAGATGTTCCACCAGGCTGCCTCGCCTGCGTCGCTGGCCCCGCGGATCTGCAGGCCGCGCACCTGGTCGTTGCTTAACAGCGCAAAGTAGGCCACCGTGATCACGCGCCCGCGCGGGTCGCGGTCCGGTTCGCCAAAGGTGTAAAGCTGTTCTAGGTAGACGTCGCGAACGTTGGTTTCTTCGTTTAGTTCGCGGCGTGCGGCTTCTTCCAGATCTTCGTTGATGTTGACAAAGCCACCCGGCAGCGCCCAGTGATTGGCAAACGGCTCATGGTCGCGCCGTACCAGCAACACCTTCAACTGGTCTTCGTGAAAGGTGAAGAGGATGATATCCACCGTCACCGATGGGCGAGGATAGTCATAACAATAGGGCGCACGGCTGGCCTGTGCCGTTTCAAGTGGTTCCACATTTCACCTCAATGCTTATCGTCAAAATGACACCACTAGCATACGCCGGAGCCGTTATTTTGTCAAACCCGTGAATACCCACCCGAGGCGGTCAGGCCTCAACCATGGTGGCCCAGGCGCAACGCCTCAAAGAGCTTGTTGTAAAAGGCCGAGGAAATGATGAGGATTTCCAGCACGATCATGCCGCCGACAAAGGCCGCGGCCAGCGGACGAATCTGATCCTGGGCGATGATCGGGATGAGGGGCGGGAGGGGCGTCTCAAGGCCGGATGCTGTCCGGAAGAGCGGCACAAAGAGCCGCGCGGCCAGGGTGCCGCACAACACACCGGCGATCGCGCCGTAGGCGGTGAGGACGGCATATTCCAACGCCACCTGGCTGATCACCTCGCGGCGATGCAGCCCCACGGCGCGCAGGATCGAGAACTGAAAGAGACGCTCATGCAGCGAGGCGTAGCTGTAGGTGAGCAGCCCCAGCGCGGCCATGACCGCCGCAGCCAGGAAACTGACCGACAGCGTGCCAAAGACGCCGATGCGCTGCATGACCGCTTGCTCGTCGGCCAGGATCGCCTGCGTATCTTGACGCTCCACGGCGTCTACCCCGGTGCTGGAGACCGCGGCGGCGATCTCTGCGCCCGACGCACCCGGCGCGGTGCGGAACCAGATCCGGTGCGGCATGGTGATGCCAAAGAACGAGTTGATGTATTCCAGGTTGCCCACCACGGTGATTTCAGAAGGGTAAACGGTGGGGAAGTAGTCATAGACGCCCACCACGGTGAACTGGTCGCGCACGCTTAATCCATAATCGGGGATCACCAGCAGGTTGAGGCGGTCGCCGATGCGCAGCGTGTTTCGGGTCAGAAATTCTTGGCTGACCAGGATGCCATCCGGCGTGAGGGCGAGCCGGTTCATGAGGCTGCCCAATGATTCCCGCGCAAAGTCGTCGCGGAAATAGGCGACGTTGGGAAAGTCCACACGGTCAATCGCCATGAAGCTGGCGTCCACCGCGCCGTTGGGCAGGTTGATTTCGGCGATATAGCGGCCCACACGCGTGGCATCCGCCACACCGGGCAGCATCCTGAACTCGTCAACCGGCGGCACCCATTCGGCCCCGACGGACGATTCGCCGGATTGGGCCTCGCTAGCAGAGTAGGGGGTCACCGCCAGGTCGGCCCCGACGCGATAGGCCACGCGGTCGGCCAGCCATTGATCCATGCTTGCCGCCAGCGAGAGCGTGTAGACGCCCAACGCCAGCGAGACGATAACCAGCAGCAGCGGGTTGATATAGGCGTGGCTCTGACGCCCCAACTGGCGCAGGGCCAGGTATGACGGGAACCACGGTTGGTAGGCTGCCAAGAGGTCAAGCAGGCGCATGAGCAGCGGGAACAGGCGCATGGCGATCAACGCCATGCAGATGATGAAGAGGCCGGGCACTAACACCAGCAGCGGGTCTTGATAGAGGTCTTCGGGCCGATCCTGCACCAGCGCGCCCAACCACCCCTGGCGTACAAGCTGCCGGTAGGCGTAGACGGTGGGGATGATCAGGATCAGATCGAGATAGGCGCGATACCAGAAGGGGCCGCGCGTGGGGCGTGCGTGTTCGCGCGCCTGGGTGACGACCGTGGCGCGTGCCGAAGCCGCCACCGTCCACAACTTGGCGACCAATACCACGGCGAGCGTGGCGACGGTCAGCGGCAGGTTGATGCCGTTGAGCGTGACCGGCAGCGGCGGTCGCGAGACAAAGTCGAGAAAGCTTTCGGTGTACCCCATCATGCGCGCCAGGCCGATGCCCAGCAGCAGCCCCAGGGGCACGCCGACCAGGAAGAGCAGGCATGCCTCCAGCAAGGTGAAGTTCAGGATGCTGCCGTGCGTGATGCCGCGGCTGCGCAGGAGGGCGGTTTCGCGGCGCTGCCAATAGGCGATGACCGCCGAGGTCAGGATCAGAAAGTAGAGTAAAAAGCCCAGCGCGGGGACGTTAAACCCCAGTAACAGCGTCGTCAGCGCAGTCTGGTGGCCCACAAACTTTTCCAGCGAGAGCGTAGGTGCGGTCAGCCGGGCGTCGGGCAGATAGCGCGGGATGACGTTTGCGGCGCGTTCGAAGCCCGCCTTGTAGTCGCGGGCACGGGCAGGGACGGCGCTGGCCTCGTTAAGAATTACCTGCCAGGTGGCGGTGCGGACTTTGACTTCCAGACGGGGTTCGACCCAGGTGAGATAGTCCTGGCGGCGCACCAGGAGTTTCTCGACCATCGTCTCGTTGGGGTTGTTGAACCAGTAGGCGGACTTCGGATCGGTCGGCAGCCAAAATCCCGCCACGGTCACCGGCAGTTGCCCATCGCCGCCCGGCATGGGCAGCAGGTAGCGGTCGCCAATCTGCGTGCCTAAGCGTGCGGCCAGGTCGCTGTGCAGCCAGACCCACAGGGCATCCTGGGCGGGCGTATCGTCCATGGGGCGGCCTTCTTCGATCTCAATATGATCCGCAACCCCGGTCATATAGACGAAGGCCACATCTTCCAGTTTGTCCCCGGTATAGCGAGTGTCATCCGGCAGGGGCATCAGCCGCAACACGCCGCTATCGGCCATCAGCGTGACCTCGCGCAGCGGCAGGCCAACTTCATCTGCCAGGATGCCGCCTACGTGGTCGCCAAACGCCTCGGCGCTTTCGAGAGTGAGCGGTGCGTTGGGCGTGGACGGGGTAAAGACGCGCGCCGCAAAGGGGGGACGCCCGGTGATGCGGCTGTACTCGGCTAACTCGTTGTCGAGCATCACCTTGTCTACGGCTTGGGCGAAGAAAGCGGCGCTGGTGACCAGCCCGACCGCCAGCACCACGCCGATCAGTGCCAGCAGGCTCAGCCCCGAATAGTAGCGCAGCCGCCACAGCGCCAGTTGCGCCAGCCCGCCCAGCGTGCCCAGACCGCGCTGGAGACGCGCCCACCACGACCGGAGGCCGGCGGCTGGGTCAAGACGAGGGCGTGTGTTGGATGTTGGGTAGGTCGTCATGGCGCTATCTATTTGATCCGGCCTGCACCGGGTATGTACCGGCGCGAGACGAATCGGCTACAACTCGGACGGAGACGGACCGCAGCGCCAGGATAAGAGGAACATGTCCGATAGGTGAATTGGACGGGTAGTTTGAAAGACTTAGCACGTTTGACAGGCTATGTAAGGTACGCTATATTTATTCTACATCCAAGCAAATTGTGTTACAACTTACAAACTGCTTCCGTTTTCTTTGTTTTTGCACCACCGATAAAACTAGCCGGTCTGGAAGGGAACCATCCCTGAGGTACCCCAGCACCTTCTTCGCATATCTGACACCGACGCAGCATGTAGCTAGGTTGTGGCACCGCACGCTGTTGCCGGAACTCTTGTTTCGTAGATTAACTTAGCTTGTCATGGCCTGCTGTCTCCCTCATCCTGCGCTCATCACTGAATTCGATCCTATGGATTCGGTTATGGGCGTGTTTCGATCTGTGCCAGTCAAACCCGATTGGGTTTTAACTGAACCCGGCTGTATCCCGCAGCCGGTTGGCCCACCGTACACCGTACAATCCAATTGCTTAGGAGGATTTTCATGAAGGATCCGCAAGTAAACCGACGCGATTTTTTGCGTTTGACGGGCCTTGCGACAGCCGGTGTAGTTGTTACGGCCTGTGGCGGTTCGCAACCAGCAGCACCCGCCCCGGCAGAGGTCGAGGCAGAAGCGCCAGCAACTGCTGCTCCTGCTGCGGAAGCTCCGGCGGCGGCCCCCGCTGGCCTTCCCGAAGTCCCGCGTGAGAAAAGCTTTGTCGTCATGTTCGGCGGTGACGGTTCGCAGTTCACCGATGTGGAGCTTGGAAACCCCTATGCCACCGGCGCCAGCCATCAGATGGGCAGCGCCGCCCTCTGGGAACCGCTCTTCTTCTATTCGGCCTTTGCCGACGAAGAAATTCCCTGGCTGGCGACCTCGTACGAGTACAACGAAGACTTCACTGAGTTGGTCGTCAACCTGCGCGAAGGGGTGGAATGGAGTGACGGCACCCCCTTCACGGCCAACGATGTCGCCTTCACGATCAACATGCTGCGCGACAACGCCCCGACCCTGACCCGTTCGCAGGCTGTCAAGGCGGCGGTGGAAGAAGCGGTGGTCGTGGACGATCTGACGGTTCAGATCAAGTTCCTTGGCCCACGCCCGCGTTTTGCCGAACAGTATCTGCGTTTCAAGTTCGACACCGGCATCTACATCGTCCCTGAGCACATCTATAAGGATGTGGAAGACATCGCCGCCTTCAAGTTCTATGACCCCGAAGCGGGCTATCCGCTCTGCACCGGCCCCTATAAGATCGTCTCCTGGACCAACACGCAGAAGATCATCGACCGCCGCGATGACTGGTGGGCGGTCAAGACCGGGTTCGTGGACAAGATGCCCGAGGTGGAGCGCATTGTCGTGGCCCCTTATGCATCGGACACCCTGATGGTGCAGCGTGTGGTCAACAACGAAATCGACGCCTGTCTGGACCTGCGCGCCGCCACGATCATCGAAGCCGTCAATGGCAACCCCAACATTATCACCCACACCGGCCGCGAATTGCCGCTGGGTTATATGGACTGGTGGCCGACCTCAATCTGGTTCAATCACGAGGACGGCCCCTTCACCAGCAAGGAAATGCGCTGGGCCGTCAGCTACAGTATCGACCGGCAGCAGATCCTGGATGTGGCGCTGCAAGGCTCCGGTATCATCACGCCGCTGCCTTTCCCACAGTACCCGGCCATGCAGCCCTACTTTGATGCCGCCCAGCCGCTGCTGGAGAAGTACCCGACTAACGAGTTCAACCTGGAAAAGGCGGCTGCGCTGCTGGAAGGGTTGGGGTATAGCAAGGACAGCGAAGGCTTCTGGGTCAAGGACGGCGAGCGCATCCCGGCGGTGATCTCCGGCTGGCAGGTCTTCACCGACATCGGTCCGATCATTGCCGAGCAGTTGCGCCGCGCTGGGTTTGAAGCCGAGTGGACGACCCCGGCAGACAACTCCACGCGCATCAGCGATGGCACGCAGAAGATCTGGCTCAACGGCCATGGCGGCACCATCGACGATCCCTTCGAGACGCTGGATCTCTACACCAGCAAGTACTACGCCCCCATCGGCGAGCCGACAGCCCAAAGCTCGCGCTTCAACAACGCCGAGTATGATGCCATCCTTGAAGAGATGGCCTCTATGCCCAAGGATGACCCGCGCTACATGGATCTCTATCTGGCGGCGCTAGAAATCTGGCTGGATAACTTGGTGGACGCCCCGATTCAGCAGTGGCTGCATCGCATCCCGATGAACACCACCTACTGGACCGGCTGGCCGACCCAAGAGGATCCCTATGTCAACGGCGCGTTCTGGGCCTTGACATTCCCGCTGATCCTCCACCGCTTGGAGCCGACTTCGGCCTGATCGGTGGCGCGATTCTGTTGATGGATCGTTGTCCCTGTTGTGACCGGTAAGGCCGTTGGATTGGCAAGGGGGAGGTCTCCCTTCCCCCTGCCAATCCAGTTGTCACCGGCTGGCCTACGGATTGCAGCCAGGGGCGCTGTGCGTATTTCACGGTAGGAGTGAATCATGTCGTCTCTTAACTGGCGCTATGTGTTGCGTCGGTTTGGCCTAATGGTTTTGGTGGTCTGGACAGCCATCACGGTCAATTTTCTGATCCCCAACATGACACCTCGCAACCCCTTGCGCGAAAAGCTGATGGAGCAAGCCTCGCGCGGCGGCTATATCGAAGAAGGTTTCGACGAAATGGTGGCTGCCTACGAAGCCAAATTTGGCCTCGATCAGCCATTGTGGAGGCAGTACATCAACTACATCCTCGATGTGCTGCAGGGGGATCTAGGCTATTCCATCGCTAATTATCCCAGAACCGTAATCGAATTGGTCAGTACAGCATTGCCCTGGACTTTGGGGCTGCTGCTCATCACGACCATTGTCGCCTTTATCTTGGGTACGTTGATCGGGGCGATGATGGCATGGCCGAAGACGGCGCGGCTGGCCAATGCCTTTGGGCCGTTTTTCTTGTTGGTGGGGGCGATCCCGGCCTATGTAATCGCGCTGATCTTGATCTACTTCTTTGCCTTCCAGTGGAAGTTACTGCCATTGGCGGGCGGCTACGGGTTGGGCGTTGTCCCCAGTCTTTCGGTCAATTTTGCGCTGGATGTGCTGCGCCACTCGGCGCTGCCTGCCCTTGCCATTGTCATTACCTCGCTCGGCGGCTGGATCATCGGCATGCGCGGCATGATGGTAACGGTGCAGGGCGAGGATTACATGGTCTTTGCTGAAGCCAAGGGTCTCAAAGATGGGCGTATGTTTAACCGGTATGGGATGCGGAATGCCATCCTGCCCCAAGTGACCGGGTTGGCGTTGAGCTTTAGCACCCTGGTTTCGGGTTCTGTGCTGGTCGAGTTGGTCTTTCAGTACCCAGGTGTGGGGACGCTGCTGCAGCGGGCGATCAACCAGTTGGATTACTTTATGATCTATGGTATCAACCTGATCATTATTGTATCCATCGCGGTCGCCATGTTTATTATGGATATGATCTATCCGCTGCTCGATCCGCGCATCAGCTATAAGTAACCCGATGTAAGGAGCGAAAATGTCTGGAGTACAAGCCGTATGGCGGTACATTCGCCGCAACGTATCGCTCGGCATTGGGTTGGGGATTCTCCTCCTTTTGCTGGCGTTCACAGGGATTGGTTTTCTCTTTATTGACCCGGATGTGGACCCGTATCCGCTGGCCGCTCCGGCCAGTGTCGCGCCGACGCTGCGCTACTGCCCGACTACGACAAATCCGGCCCTGGCGCTGCTTCCCGCCAGCGCACGGGAAGAGGCAGAGGCAGAGGCAGAAGCAGCCTGCGAAAATCCAAGAGCCTATCCCTTTGGGACCGACGCGCAGGGCCGCGACCTCTTTGCCGTGGCTGTGACCGGTACCTGGATGACCCTCTATATCGGCGTCTTTGCCGGAACCATCGGCATCGTCGTCGGGACAATCCTAGGGTTTACGTCGGCCTTTTATGGCGGCCTCTATGACGCCGTGGTCAACTGGATGGTGGATGTGGCGTTGACCATCCCCAGCCTGTTGATCCTCGTCGTGATCGCTTCCACCCTGGGCGACCAGGCAGTGACGATTAACGGGATGGCGCTGATCATTGCCCTTACATCCTGGCGCGGCGCAGCGCGTGTTATCCGCAGCCAGGTGTTGAGTATGCGCGAACGCTCCTATGTGATGATGGCGCGGCTCAACGGCATGAGCAGTATGGGGATCATCTTCCGTGAATTGATTCCCAATCTGCTGCCCTACCTGGGCGCATCCTGGGTCAGCGCGGTGACGGGCGCTATCTTTGCCTCGATGGGTCTGGCCGCACTGGGTCTTGGCCCGCTGCGCGAGCCGACCCTGGGTGTGACGATCTACTGGGTGATGAACCAAAGCGCCTTTGTACGCGGTCTGTGGTGGTGGGGCGCAGTGCCCATTGCCATTATCGCCATGGTGTTTATTATGTTGTTTATGATCTCGATTGGACTGGACGAACTGGCCAATCCGAGAGTGCGGAGGGCCAGATGAGCGTCAGTGTACGAAACGCGAGTCCGAAGATGGCCAATGCCAAAGCTGTCGGCGACAAGGATGGCTATGTCCTGCGCGTCAAAGAGCTGGATGTCCAGTATTACACCGACGCAGGCATTGTCTATGCTAATAACGGTGTAAGTTTCAACCTGAAACCGGGCGAGCGTCTGGGATTGGTCGGTGAGTCGGGGTCGGGAAAGTCTACGCTGGCCCTAGCGTTGATGCGGATGATCCACGACCCGGGCAAGATTGCCGGTGGGCAGATCCTGCTGGACGGTACGGACCTCATTCAACTGAGCGAAGAACAGATGCGTCTGACGCGCGGGAGCGAGATCGGCATGATCCCGCAGGGGGCGATGAACTCGCTCAACCCGGTGATGCGTGTCAAAGACCAGCTGATCGATACAATGGAAGACCACAACCTGGGCCTCTCGCGCGCGCAGATGGAAGAGCGGGCGATGGAGGCGCTGCGTGCGGTGGAGTTAGACCCCAAAGTCGGCAACATGTACCCGCATGAGTTGAGCGGCGGCATGAAGCAGCGCGCCTGCATCGCCATCGCAATCGTGATGACGCCCAAGGTGATCATCGCCGATGAGCCGACCAGCGCCCTGGATGTGGTGACTCAGCGCCAGGTGATGCAGACCATCGGTCGCATCCAGCAGGAGATGGGCAGTGCGGTCATCTTGATCGGCCATGACATGGGGCTGATGGCGCAGTTTGTCGACCGGCTGGCCGTCATGTATGCAGGCAGCCTGGTCGAGTTAGGCAGCGTGCAGGACAGCTTCTCCGAATCGCTGCATCCGTACACCCAAATGCTGATCAGCAGTTTGCCGGTGTTGGGCAAGCGCGGCGTCTTCCGCAGCATCCCGGGGATTACCCCCCTCCTGCGTGACCTGCCGCCAGGCTGTGTCTTTCATGACCGCTGCCCGAAAGTGATGGATATCTGCACCCGGCAGAATCCAAAGTTGTTAGAGCACCGTCCGGAACACTGGGCGGCCTGCCACCTGTATGGAAATGGGGCGGATCAATGAGCCATCTACTGGAATTGCGCAATGTGACCAAGGTGTTTTCGGGCGGCACTGTCGCGCTGGATAACATCTCGTTCTCGGTGGATGCGGACTCCCCCAGTATCATCTCAGTGGCCGGGGAAAGCGGCAGCGGCAAAACCACGCTGGGGCTGATGGCGCTTGGCTTCCTGGATCCGTCCTCCGGCGCGGTGCTGTATAAGGATGTGGACATCAGCAAGCAGACCCGCGAGCAGCAAACTGCCTTTCGCAAGGAAGTGCAGGCTGTCTTCCAAGACCCCTTTGCGGTCTACAATCCCTTCTATAAGGTAGACCACATCATGGAAGTTCCCATCAAGAACTTCAAACTTGCCAACTCACGGGCCGAGGCGCGGCGCATGATGGAAGAAGCGCTGGTCAGCGTGGGGTTGCGCCCGGAAGAGACGCTGGGGCGCTTTCCGCACCAACTCAGCGGCGGCCAACGCCAGCGGTTTGCCGTGGCGCGCGCGCTGCTCCTGCGCCCGCAGTTGTTGATCGCCGACGAGCCGGTCTCGATGGTCGATGCGTCGCTGCGCGCTACGATCCTAGAGAGCATCAACAAACTCAACCGTGAACTGGATGTCAACATCCTCTACATTACCCATGACCTGACCACTGCCTATCACGTCAGCGATTACATCATCATCCTGTATCGCGGGTCGGTGATGGAGGCTGGCGACGTGGATAAGGTGATCAGCGAGCCGAAGCACCCCTACACCCAACTGCTGATCGACTCGATCCCCTGGCCGGACCTACAGCGCCAGTGGGGGCAGCAGGAAGTCGTGGGCATGGACGAGGACACCTCCGTGGCATCCCAGGTGGGCTGCAAGTTCGCCGGTCGCTGCCCACATGTGATGGAGCGCTGCAAACAAGCGCCGCCGCCGCTCTATCAGGCTGACGAGAAGCGCGTGTCGGCCTGTTATCTCTATGATTCGGAAGCGGTGCTGCCCGGTGAGGAACTGGGAAGCATCTTCCGATCCAGAAAACCAGCCCCTGCCCCAGAAGCAGAGGCAGCCCCTGTGACCAACGGTGTGCCTGCCTAGACAAGATGGCATCCCCGCAGGGGCATTCATGATAGGATCTTGTTCGCCGGGGGAGTCAATCCCCCGGCACAGATCAGGGCCGCCGGACGGGGGGTGATTGCCTCAATGGCCCATGTTTCCCTGGGTAGGTTGGGG
>CAZYQJ010000111.1:0-11143 GCA_964649925.1 uncultured Litorilinea sp. | reverse complement strand
CGTGGTTGCTGGGGTTCTTGCTCTTTACGATCTATCCCATTTTGGCCTCGCTTTATTATAGCTTCACCCGTTACGACGTCATTCGCGCACCCACCTTCATCGGGCTGGAGAATTACATCAATCTCTTTACGGCTGACCGCGTCTTCAAGACGGTGTTGGGCAATACGCTCTACTTCGTTCTGATCGGCGTGCCGCTGGGCGTGGTGGCGGCCTTCTTGCTGGCGATGCTGCTCAACAACGACATCCGCTTCCGCCCGATATTCCGCACGATATTCTATATTCCGGCGATTGTTCCGGTGGTGGCATCGGCGATGGTTTGGCTGTGGGTGATGAACACCCAATACGGGCTGGTCAATTCGGTGTGGACGTCGTGGGGCAACAAGGCGATCCCCTTTATCTCGTCGCCGGAGATGGCAAAACCGTCCCTGATCTTGATCCACATCTGGGCGCAAGGCAACGCCATCGTCATCTTCCTGGCTGCGCTGCAGGATGTGCCCCGCTCGCTGTATGACGCGGCGTTGGTGGACGGAGCCGGACGTTGGGCACGATTTTGGCATGTGACCGTTCCCATGTGTACCCCGGCCATTCTCTTTGTGCTGATCACCGGGTTGATCTATGCGTTCCAGTACTTTGTCTTCCCCTGGCTGCTGACGGGAGGCGGGCCAAAGAATTCAACCGAATTCTATAGCGTCTATCTCTATCGCAACGCCTTTGAGTTCTTTAAGATGGGCTATGCGTCGGCGTTGGCCTGGGTGCTGTTTGTCGTAATCGTCGCCTTCACCATCCTGGTCTTCCGCACGTCGGCCCGGTGGGTCTACTACGGCGATGCCGAATAGCAGAGAGGATCGTGTCTATGCAATCTGCAACCGCTCCATCGCGTACGAGATCGGTCGCCGCGGCTGCGGCAACGAGCCGCACGAACGTGGCAGCGCAACGCCATGTCGGGCGTTTCTTTCTCTACGCCCTGCTGATCATCCTCGGTCTTCTGTTCTCGCTGCCGTTTCTGTGGATGATCTCGTCGGCGCTGAAGGATAACGTCCAGACCTATACCGTGCCGCCGATCTGGATTCCCAGACCCGCCCGCTTTCAGAACTTCCCAGAAGCGTTGACCTTTCTCCCCTTTGGGCTGTATGCGCTGAACACGCTGCGCATCGCCATCCCGGCCACGATTGGCGCGGTGATCTCTTGTTCGATAGTGGCCTATGGCTTTGCGCGCCTGCGCTGGAGCCTGCGCGAGCCGCTCTTCTTTCTCTGCATCGCCACGATGATGATCCCGTTCCAGGTGCGGATGATCCCGCTGTTTATCACCTTTAAGGAACTTGGGTGGATCAACACGTTCCTGCCGTTGATCGTGCCTGCGTGGTTTGGCGCACCCTACTTCATCTTTTTGCTGCGCCAGTTCTTCCGTTCGATCCCAGAGGATCTGACCGACGCAGCCAAGATTGACGGGTGCGGTGAACTGCGGACGCTGTGGTCGGTCATTCTGCCATTGGCAAAACCGGCGTTAGCGGTTGTTGCGCTCTTCTCGATCATCAATGAGTGGAATGATTATCTGGGGCCGCTGATCTACATCAACGACGTCAACAAGTTCCCCATCGCGTTGGGGCTGCAGCAACTGCGTGTCACGTCGACATCCGCCACGGCGACGCTGACCTGGCCCTATCTGATGGCCGCCAGCACCGCTACCATCATCCCGATTCTGGTGCTATTCTTCTTTGCACAGCGCACCTTTATTGAAGGGATTACCTTGACGGGCGTCAAAGGCTAGGGAGCCGATCCCGCGCCGCACAACCGCATGCGTATGCCTGACAGGGGGAGGAGGCCGAGTTCCGGCGCTCTTCCCTCCGGCTGTGCTGCGTTGGCCTAGCGCGCCCGCCACACGCAGAAAGCCCGACCACTGCATTGCGCCACCATACCTGGCTGCTCTTAATCTATCATGCATGCCGATGGATTTCCCATTCAACTGCCTGGAACAGGAGACGTTGACATGGCAGAGATTACACGCGTCTTTCGCGTAGACGGTAAACCGTTCTTTTCACTGGGCGGGCAGGCCCGCAATTCGAGCGGATACAATGAGCAAGAGTCGGAAACCGCGTTCAAAGGGGTCAAACTGGTACACGGCAACACGCTGGAGATCCCGGTCTATTGGGAACAGGTGGAGCCGGAAGAAGGGCAGTTCGACTTCACCAGTGTGGACAGCCTGCTGGCGAACGCGCGCCGCCATGACCTGAAACTCGTCTTGCTCTGGTTCGCCACCTGGAAGAATGGCACGATGGACTATGCGCCCCAGTGGGTGAAGACCGACCCGGATCGCTTCCGGCGGGTGCGGTCGTCCACCGACCAGGCGTTGTGGGTGCTTTCATCGCACTGTGCGGCCACGATGGAGGCCGACCGCCGCGCCTATGTGGCGCTCTGCAACCATCTCAAGCAGGTCGACCAGAACCCCCAGACAGTGATCGCCATCCAGATCGAGAATGAGCCGGGCATCCTGGGCAGCGACCGCGATTACGGCCCCGAAGCGCAGGCCGAGTTTGACGGCCCTGTGCCGGATGACCTCGTGTCGGCGCTGCAGCGCAGCCAGCAGGGGCACATCTATGATCTGTGGCAGCAGGCGGGCGGTCAGCCGTCGGGAAGCTGGCCCGAACTCTTTGGCCCGGCAGCGGGCGAACTGCTGACGGCCTACAGCATTGCGCGCTATATCGACCAGATCGCCGAGGCGGGCAAAGCGGTGCTAGATGTGCCGATGTACGTCAACGTGTGGCTGGGCGAAAACGGCTGGCGCATTCCGGGCGAGTCCTACCCCTCCGGCGGCGGCGTCAGCAAGACGCTCGACATCTGGCGTTGGTGTGCGCCGCACATCGACCTGATCGCGCCCGATATCTACATCGCCGACTCGCGCACCTATGAGGAGGTGTGCGCGACCTACGCGCGTGACGATAACCCGCTCTTTGTGCCGGAGTCGGCGGTCGCCGGTTCGAATGCGTGGAACCTCTTCCGCGCCGTTGCCGACTACAACGCCATCGGCTACCACTACTTTGCCATCGAGTATGTGGTGGGGGAGGATGGGGAGGTGCATCCTGACTATCGGATGACAGCAGACAGTATGCGCTGCGTCTCCGCCGCCATCCCGCTGCTGATCCAGTATCAGGGCACAGGCCGCATCCACGCCGTGGTGCAGGAGGACCGGCTGGGCATGCAACTGCTCGACCTGGACGGCTACTGGGGGCTGGCCCTCTTTGGCGATGGCCCCCGGCCCTACAATTACAAGGACTGGCGGCATCCCACGCCGCTGCGCCACCTGTTCCAGCCCAGCGAGGATCGCGGGCGCGGGCTGGTCATCCAGACGGGGCCACATGAGTTTTATCTGGTGGGAGCCAATTTCCGGCTGGTGCTGCGCCCCAAGCGGGAACCGCGCCACATGCAGCCCTCGACCGCCATGAACGATTTCCTGCTGACGCGATTGATTCACTATGTCTCGGTCGAGGAAGGCCATTTCGATGACCAGGGCGCATTTGTAGTTGACCGGCGGCGCAACGGCGACGAGGTCAACCACGGCCTCTGGGTGGAGCCGGATATCGGCGTGTTGCGCGCCCAACTGTGTGAGTAGTGTTGGTTGGATGGCCTATAGGCAAGGTGACCGGCGCTCGCCCTGCGCGAGTGACCTTGCTTTGACCCTGGCGGCGGTTCGCGCTATAATAAATAGACCATTTGTTCTGGTGTTTTGAGGGGAGAACCGCTGTGGCGAAGAGCGCAACCAAGACCAAGGTGCGGTACGTCTGCTCGGAATGCGGCAGCGTACAGTTGAAGTGGATGGGCAAGTGCCCCGACTGTGGCGAGTGGAACACGCTACAGGAGGAGGTGGTGCGCGCCCCTGAGAAGTCGCGCTCAGCCATGGCCGCGACCGCGGTTGGGTATGGCGTGCAGCCGGTCTCGCTGGCGCACATTCCGGCGGACGGTGTGCCGCGCTTGATCTTGGAGAACAGTGAACTCAACCGGGTGCTGGGGGGCGGTATCGTGCCAGGGTCAGGCGTGCTGGTCGGCGGCGACCCAGGGATCGGCAAATCTACGTTGCTGCTGCAAATGGCGGCGGA
Organism: uncultured Litorilinea sp.; assembly: GCA_964649925.1. Classification (GTDB taxonomy): domain Bacteria; phylum Chloroflexota; class Anaerolineae; order Caldilineales; family Caldilineaceae; genus QEUY01. Next base: position 7,052 of record CAZYQJ010000111.1, on the reverse strand, counting down.
GGTGGCGAGCAAGGCCGGACGTGTGCTCTACGTCAGCGCTGAGGAAAGCGACCATCAGATCGGGCGGCGTGCCCAGCGGCTGGGTATCAACGCCGAACAGCTTTATGTGCTGCCCGAAATTGTGGCGGAGCAGATCGTCGAGCAGATGGAGCAGATGAAGCCCGCCCTGGTGATCGTGGACTCGATCCAGGCGATCTACACTGAGGCCGGGACGAGCGCGGCGGGAACCGTGAGTCAGGTGCGCGACTGTGCGGCGCTGCTCCTGCGCGTCTGCAAGCAGCACAACATCCCGCTCTTTCTGGTGGGGCATGTGACCAAGGATGGCACGATTGCGGGGCCGCGCGTGCTGGAGCATATGGTTGACGTGGTGCTGCAACTGGAGGGGGAGCGTTTTCACGCCTACCGCCTGCTGCGCTCGGTCAAGAACCGCTTTGGCAGCACCAATGAGGTCGGCATCTTTGAGATGAGCGAAAGCGGGATGCAGGAAGTCCGCAACCCCTCTGAGATGTTTCTAGCGGAGCGGCTGCCCAACGCATCGGGCAGCGCCATTGCCGTATCGATGGAGGGCACGCGCCCGCTGCTGGTGGAGATTCAAGCCTTGAGCAGCCACAGCCCATTCAGCCAGCCGCGGCGCACCGGTAACGGCGTGGATTTCAACCGACTGCTGCTGCTCACCGCGGTGTTGAGCAAGCGTGTGGGCGTCAACCTCAGCGACCAGGATATCTTTGTCAACGTGGTGGGCGGTATGCGCATCGACGAGCCTGCGGCGGATCTGGCGATTGCCGCGGCGGTGGCTAGCAGTTATCGCAACCAGCCGGTCTGCGCTGATATCGCTATCGTCGGCGAGGTGGGGCTGAGCGGCGAGCTTCGCAGCGTAGGCCAGCTTCCGCGGCGGCTGCATGAGGCGGCCAAGTTGGGGTTTGCACGGGCGTTGGTGCCGCGCAGCACGCTCAAGGGGCTGCGCAAAGACACCTTTCCCGCCGGGATCGAGGTGATCGGCGCACGCACGCTGCGCGATGCGCTGGATGTGGCGTTGGCAACGTGAGACAGTCTGACGCACCCGGAACAAACCCCCATACAGGGAGCCTGTTCTGGGTGCAGTTGGAACGAGGTCGATGTCACCCCTGTTGACCGGCGATGTTCACCATCCAGTGAACGCCAAACTTGTCCGTCAGCATGCCAAAGGTGTCGCCCCACGGTGCTTTCTCGAGAGGTTCCGCGATCGTGCTGCCTGCCGAGAGCCTCTCCCAGTAGCCCCTTAGTTCTGCTTCATTTTCACCACTGAGCGAAATGGTAATGTTCGACCCCGTGTGGTCATGCCAATTGTGTGCCATACTGGCTGGCGTATCAGCCCCCATCAACGTGATACCATTCTCTGCCTCCAACTGCCCGTGCATAATTTTGTTGGCGTCACTTGGGTCTTGCGAACCTTGAAACTCTTTGAAGGTAGATAAGTTTAGTTGGCCGCCAAAGACACTCTGATAGAACTCCATCGCTTGGCGGGCATTACCCTGAAAGCTGATGTATGGGTTGAGTCGGGTTGGCATGGTTCCTCCTGAGTGGATAGGTAGGGAGATGCGACTGTCTGACGATTAGGGGATACATTCTCGTGCAATAATAGAACAAAAGTTCTGTCATGTCAACAGTCACTTTCTCACGCCAACCAGGCTTCACAGACCCCGCACGCCTGCCAACGGAAATGCCACCGCGCGGCACGACCGGATTCCCTATCCAAACTTTGCCCACCTGATTGAGATTCCTCCTATCTAGGTCTATAATGGAGACATGGATACAAGGTATCGGGTTAGGATCGTCACGCTCTTTCTGCTGCTAGCCGTTGGGTTGCTGGCCTTGCTTCCATCTGTACCCCGAGCATTGGCTCAACCGCGCGGCGGGCAACATCTCTATATCCCGTTGGTGCCAGGCGGTGGGCCACCGGCTACCACCACGACCGGGAGCCAGCGCGTCTATGGGCTGCTGGGCCAGTTGTCGGCTCAGCGCAGCGCGCGAGCGAGTTATCTCCTCACCACCCCCACAGGTGATGTCTATGCGCTGGTGGGCCGAACGCCGGAGATGGAACAGCGGATGTCCGTGCTGGCGCGCGCCACGCCATCCCCTCAGGTGAAGGTTTGGGGCGAGATCCAGGCCGGTGGGACGCTTCCGCTGATCGTGGTCAATGGGCTGCTGCAAGCCGGAACGCCTGCGCCCGGTGCTGTGTCCACCCCGACTGCCACGCCATCCCCGGTTGCGACTGGCGGCAGCGGGGTTGGCGGCGCGTCGATCCCCGTTGCGATTGTTCGGTTTGACCTGGTGAACCTGCACAACGAACCGAGTGCGTCATCGTCCAGGGTTGGCTATGTGGTACGAAACCAGTCGTGCAACATCGTGGGGCGAAATCCGGCCTATACATGGTGGCTGCTGGAGTGTGCTGGCGGCCTGACCGGCTGGATCGACGTGCGGCTGGTCTTTGTGCAGGGCAGCACCACAGGCGTGCCGATTGTGACGAGCGCGGCGGTACCTGTCACGGCCACGCCGCAGCCCACCGCGACCCCCTCCCTCCAGACGTTTAGCGGCTGGCGCGCTGCTATGTACAGCAACCCCTATCTGAGCGGAGACCCTGTGGTGGTGGCTGATGTGCCGCAGATCAACTTCGACTGGGGACACGGGGCGCCTGCCTCTAGTATGCCCGCCGACAACTTTTCGCTGCGTCTGGAACGGCGCATGACCTTTGCCCCCGGGTATTACCGGTTTACCGTGCAGGCCGATGACGGGGTGCGCGTATGGGTGGACGGCGAACTCTTGGTGGACGAGTGGCACGGCTCGGCTAATCAGACCTTTCGTGTGGGGCGCATGTTGAGCGGCGCTCATCTGCTGCGCGTCGAGTACCTTGAGGTCTCCGGCCTGGCCTACTTGCGGATGCAGATCGAGGCCAGCGACCCGACGACGGAGTGGGATGCGTCCTATTACGCTGGGATAACGCCGACAGGCACGCCCCAGGTGCGCCGCCGCGAGCCGCGCTCAGTCAACCCGCTGGACTATTACTGGGGTACAGGGTCACCGGCAGCCAGCCTGATTGGGGTGGATTCCTGGTCGGCACGCTGGACGGGGCAATTCTTCTTTGAGGGCGGCAACTATCTCTTCCGGGTACGGGCCGACGATGGCGTGCGCGTCTGGCTGGACGACCTGCTGGTGATCGACCAGTGGCGTGACGGCTATAAGGAGGCCGAGAACCGCTTTATTGGCGTGGGCCGCGGCAGCCATACCGTCACGGTCGCCTACTATGAGCGCAGCGGTTCCGCCCAGGTCGCTGTCTGGTGGATTCGAGAATCCGCCTATCTGCCGCCGGATTAGCGCCGCATCCAACCTGTGCCATCATGGCTGCGTCGGGCGGTCTTGTATCGGGCCTGGACACCGGCGGTTGCGAAGGGCCGGTTACTGTTTATCGAGCGTCGGGAGTAAGTGTCATTCTTACCCCGGCGCGTTTTCATTGGGGGAAGGGACAGGTTACACTGGTGAATTTGTGGGCGGATTCCGCGCAACTTTTGCCGCCCGCATGTGTTTCTATTGGAGAGCCTCCGCCAATGGGCGAGGGGGGAGAGGAATCATCAATCCCAAAGAGGGATACGCTCCGGCGCGTATCGGCAGCGGGGTGGGTGCAAAACCCGCGGGGACGTCGTGCCGGGGCGCTACTATACATGGAAGTGAGAGATGGCGCAAGAACAACCTGATCAGCCCCGCCGGTTCCACACCAATGGCGGCGATGGCCCGACCCGTGTCGTGATCACCGGCATCGGTGCGATCACACCGTTGGGCCTGAGCATGGCCGACACCTGGGCCGGTCTGCTTGCCGGACGCTCCGGTATCGATCATGTCACCCAGTTCGATGCCTCCGAGCTGCGTACTACCTTTGCGGGTGAGGTCAAGGGCTTTGACCCGACCCAGTACATGGAGCGCAAAGAGGCGCGGCGGCTTGACCCCTACATCCAGTTTGCGCTGGCCGCCACGCGTGAAGCGGTGGCCGATGCGCAGATCGACCTGAGCGCCGAGACGCCCAACCGGGTCGGCGTGATCGTGGGGTCGGGGATTGGCGGGCTGCAGACGACGCTGGAAAATGCCGAAACCGCGCACCGGCGAGGGCCGCGCAAGGTCAGCGCGTTTATGATCCCCAATATGTTGGTGGACAGCGCCGCGGGTAAGATTGCCATTGAGTATAACCTGCACGGCCCCAACCATTCGGTGGTCAGCGCCTGCGCCAGCGGCACCTCGTCTTGTGGGGAGGCGTTTGAGATCCTGCGCCGCGGCGATGCCGATGTGATGATCGTGGGGGGATCCGAAGCGGCCCTGACGCCGTTGATCATGGCCGGGTTTGATATCATGGGCGCGCTGAGCCAGCGCAATAACGACCCTGCCGCTGCCTGCCGTCCCTTTGACACCGACCGCGACGGCTTTGTGATGAGCGAGGGATCGTGCATTCTGGTCATGGAGACCGAGGCGCACGCGCGGGCACGCAACGCACGCATCTATGCCGAGGTGATCGGGTATGGCAGCAGTGCCGACGCCTACAGCATGGCCGCGCCGCATGAGACAGGCCGCGGCGCCATTGACGCCATGCAGATGGCGTTGCGTAAAGCTGGCGATTATGGCGTATCGCCCGACCAGATTGACTACATCAACGCCCACGGGACGGCGACCCGTCTGAACGACGTGACCGAGACCTGGGCGATCAAGCATGTGTTGGGTGAACATGCCTATTCAGTCAAGATCAGCAGCACCAAGAGCATGTTGGGGCATCTTCTGGGCGGCGCGGGCGCAATTGAAACCGCCATCTGCGCCAAGGTGATCCAGGAAGGTATCATCCCGCCGACGATCAATCTGGACAATCAAGACCCTGACTGTGATTTAGACTATACGCCGCTGACCGCGCGCGAGGCGGATGTGGCGGTGACCTTGAGTAATAGCTTCGGCTTTGGTGGACATAATGCATGCATCATGCTGCGTCGCTACAACTAGGCGCGCCGCGGCGCGTGGGTGGCAGCGAGGAAGGAGGAGAGCAGATGGCTGAATCGAATCACACGTCCTTGGAACAGCCGGAGGCGCGAAACGGCGCACACCCCGGCCCAGCGGTGGCGTCTGCGCCCGCCGCGCGCGAGGAAGGCCGCCGCTATGCCCAGATCATCGGTTGGGGGTATTCAGTGCCGGAGAAGGTGATCACCAACCATGACCTTGAGCAGATCGTGGAGACTAGCGACGAATGGATCCGCTCGCGCACCGGGATCGAGGAGCGGCGGGTTGCCGCCGACCCCAAGGAGACGACTGCCACCCTGGCGACCAGCGCGGCGCGCCGTGCCCTAGAGGTGGCGGATCTGCATCCGAGTAAGCTGGATTTGATCATCTGCTCGACCAGCTCGCCGGAGCATATCTTCCCCTCCACAGCGAGCCTGGTGCAGGATGCCATCGGCGCGGTCAATGCCGGTGCATTTGACCTGAGCGCGGCTTGCTCCGGCTTTGTCTATGCGTTGAGCATGGCGCGCGGCCACATCCTGGCGGGCGATGCAGAATATGTACTTGTGCTGGGCGCGGAAACGTTGAGCCGCGTGGTCGACTGGACAGACCGCAACACCTGCATCCTCTTTGGCGACGGCGCGGGCGCGGTGTTGGTGGCGGCCAGCGACGTGCCTGGCGGGATCATTGCGGCGGAACTCGGCAGTGATGGGTCCGGCGCAGACCTGCTGGCAATCCCGGCAGGGGGAAGCGCCATGCCCTCCAGCCTGGAGACGGTGAGTAGCGGTAATCATTTTATCAAGATGGACGGCAAAGCCGTCTTTCGTTTTGCGGTGCGCGTGATGGCCGACGCCACCAAATCCGTCCTGGATCGCGCCGGGCTGACCCCGGAAGACGTAGACCTGGTGATCCCGCATCAGGCCAATCTGCGGATTGTGCAAAACAGTGTGCTGAAGCAGTTGAAGATCCCGGAAGATAAGGTCTTTGTTAACCTGCAAAAGTACGGCAATACCAGCACGGCCAGCATCCCCATCGCCTTGTGTGAGGCGATTGAGGCAGGTAAGGTCAAGCCGGGTGACAAACTGGTCTTTGTAGGCTTTGGGGCCGGGCTGACCTGGGCAGCCTGTACGATTCAGTGGAGCGTGCCCACCGAAGCGCCCACCACAGACTGGTGGAAGAGCACACGGCGTCAGGCCGGTTATCAGGCGGCGGCAGCGCGCAGCATGTGGCGTCGCGCCGTGCGCTGGATGTATCATGTCTGGCCGACAGACCCGGAGAGCGGACCCGTCCCGGAGAGTGACGAGGTGAAGGAGCCGGAAGCCGTGGTCAACGGCAGCGGGCACAACGACGAATAAAGATGATATAAAAAGGTGACCGGCCCATCTTTGTCCCTGGTGCGCTCCCAAGTGGCAGCGGGACAAATGAAGCGCCGGTCACCTTTGTCAGCCTGCAAGCCGGACCTGCGAAAGCCCGTTGAGCGTAGGCCGGGCAACATGCCCTCTGCAAGCGGCATGGAGACTTATAGGGCCAGTTGCCTGCTCGTACGCCCGCTCAAGCGGGCGTTGTTGTTTGGCCGGGGGATTGATCTCCCGGCGGCGTCACACCTTACCTTCCCTCGTCCGTTGTTCCCCTACTCGAATCGCTCCGCTACATCTGGCTTGAAGAGATACCAGAGGGTCAGCCCGCCCGCGATCGTGCCGATGGGCGCAAAGAAGAGGCTCAGCACAGCCATTGTGATCGCCGCGATGCGTCCCCACTGGCGCAGCGTCCACAGGCCATAGCCGATCACCAGATAGAGGATGCTAAAGATCATGCACACCATGGCGATAAGCCCCACGGCGAACATGCCGATAAAGGCGCCAGGGTCTTCGGTAAAGCCCAGGACGCCCAGCAGCACGGTCGGAAAGGTCAGGATCACCGTGGCAAGCAAAAAGAGGACGGCGATCACAAAGTGATACCCTGCGATCAGCTGAACGCCCGTATCAGAGCGCGCCGGCTCGGCGGGTGGGCTTGTCTGGGGTGGCATGGATTCGCTGCTCATGGCTGTTTTC
>CAZYQJ010000110.1:8778-11153 GCA_964649925.1 uncultured Litorilinea sp. | reverse complement strand
CAATCCACCAGTGGCAGATAGGCTGCGTTTGGAATGTGTCATATGTCCTAGGGGCTTTCAAACTTTTGCTGATCGTATTGCACAGCCCTACCAGGTATATATCTAGTTAGAAATTGCATGCGGGATACGTTCCCGTCGCAACACCTACAGGGGCAAGACGGTTCGCATACAACTGGGATGGTCGGAATTGCATCGGCGGTCTAGCAAGGGGGCTGTCGGTGCTGGTAGACACAATGGCTGGCTGAATTTTACATCGCTGAAACCCCTCGTCCTCACTTCACCTCCGTTGTTCCACAACCCAGGCACAGCAGATATATCCCCGTCATTCGTAATCGGCTTCGGGCGGTTGGCTTCTACGCGGTCGATGGTGGGCATGTACTGGGGAGTTCAGTGGGTACGGCAGGTCGGAAATCTACGTTCTGTCGACGTTTCGCAGGTTTTTTTCATACAAGTCGGAGAGTCCGGTAAGGGTCAAGTTATGGATGCAAGGTTTGTACTAGAATCAGTTTATCGTTTGTATCTGCGTGTGGGCCGGGCAGTGATCGGGGTGAGAACCCTGGTGGTGGCTGTTCTGTTGAGCAGCGTACTCGTTTATATGGGCACGTTAGCAGGGCACGCGCAGAGTCCAACTACTTATTATATCGATTGCAACGCCGGAAAGGATACGAATTCGGGCACGTCGGCGTTACAAGCGTGGCAGAGCATCGCCAAAGCCAATAGCGCCTCGCTGAAGCCGGGTGACAAACTACTACTGAAACGGGGGTGCACCTGGCAGGGGCCTCTCCAGGTGTCCTGGCATGGGACGGCTGACCGTCCCATTGTAGTCAGCGCCTATGGTTCCGGCAACTTGCCCAAAATTCGGGATGCCAACAATACCAACGTCGTCATTTCGGGATCGCATCTGATCGTCGAATATATTGAAACCACATTGAGCGCACCGCCAAATCCTGACCCGAAGTGCAACAATCAGCCTGTGGCGTGGAAGGTTGGGTTTTCGTTTGGACCTGGGGCTGCGTATAACACGCTGCAGCATTCCAAAGCCAACCATCTTGCGATTGGGGTTTTCTTTGACTATACTAGTCACCACAATCGGGTCTTGAACAACCAACTCACCGACAACAACGTTGTGTGGGAGTTGAAGAGCAATCATTCTCTTGGCGCAATGGGCGTGCTGCTGCACGGCGAATATCAGGAGATTGCCTACAACACGTTTAGCAACAATCGGACGATCTGCACCTACACCGGCACGACCGAGAGCAATTCGATTGAGCTACACGGCGCGAGATTCTCGAACATTCACCACAACGTATCGTATAACGACCGTGTTTTCTCTGAACTGGGTAGCGGCGTCAACTACCCATCCCACGACAACACCTATGCGTACAACCTGCATGTGGTTGGCCCGCAGCAGTCGAAGATCGGATCGCGCTTCATCGTCACGCGTGGGGCAGGCCATGCCCACGGCCCTGTGTGGCGCACCAAAGTGTATAACAACACCGTCTACCACACGGGCCAAGAGAGCAAAGGGATTACCTGCGAAAAGTGTGGGTCCGAGGTGTTGCTCGTCAAGAACAACATTTTCTGGGTGGATCGGGAACCGATCAGTGCAGATGGGCCGTTTGTTGAGGAGCACAATGTCTTTTGGAGCAGCACCGGCAATCCGCTGATGCACTATACCAAGAGTGGGACGTCGCTGGTGGCGAATCCGCTCTTTGTCAACACAGGAGCCAGCAATTTCCGTCTTAAGGTCATCAGCCCGGCGATCAATGCGGGTACGATGGAATCCGTCTCAGCTGGGTATCAGGCGGACCTAGACAACGTTGCAGTCCCCCAATCAGGCGCAGTGGATATCGGCGCATATGAATTGGCCGGAGATGCGCCTCCCCCAAGTACCGTTCCTACACCAACGCCGACGCCTGTACCAGGCGATGGGCCGATTGCGTCCTGTTCCATCAGTATCAATGATGGCGCACTCTATACAGGCAACCGCACAGTCCAAGTCAAGGTGAATGTGCCGAATGCGACACAGATCATGTTGAGCAACGACGCGGGGTTTGCCAATGCAGCCTTGCAGCCCTACCAACCACAATTTGAATGGACGCTGCGCGATACCCAGGGCTATATCGCCACGCAGATGGTCTATGCCCGTGTCATGGATGCGACCGGCACCCTGTTGTGTGGCGGTTCGCAGTTGATGGACGATATCATCTATGACCCCCTGCCCCCGACCGTGGCGGTTGCACTGGCGGACACGGTCGGCGCGGCGGCGGCACCAGACGGAGATCCGGGCGCACCGGCCACGTGGCTCTCCATCATGGCTGCTGACCAGGAAAATGGCAGCGGTGTGGCGCAGATGCAGGTAAGCCTTGACGAAA
>CAZYQJ010000110.1:0-8733 GCA_964649925.1 uncultured Litorilinea sp. | reverse complement strand
CCATCTGGCGCGTTGAACCAGACCCGACAGAGACCTGGTGCGCGACGCATCAGGTAGCCAGTTTGACCGTTCTTGGTTGGACGAAAACCGATAACGCTGTTCAGCAGGGTGTTGTCTTCAAGAGGAGTGATCCTCGAAAAGACAGCATCCTGCCAGTAATTTTCTTTGTCGGTTGTACCACAAGATAGGAGGATGATGTTGATTGCTATGGTCCAGGTGATAGCCCGCATGATCTTCAAGGCCTTTTCCCCCATGATGATCGGCTGCTATCTCGCCATTGGTCTGGCAATTGGATTGGATTCCAATCTGATCGCACAGGCGGCGAGTCAGGAGGAGCCTTTCAACAGGTTTCTGCCCGTCACTCCGGCCAGCCAAAACACCTTCAGTCGCTATGCCGAACCACAAGATCAATACCATCTGGATGCCCTTGTCGAAGAGCTGGCTGAACAGGGGCTAGGGGGCCAGGCTCTTGAGGCGAGGGGCAGCACCACCTACTATGTTGACTGTACCGATGGCAAGGACAGCAACAGCGGCACATCAAAAGCGAATGCCTGGAGGTCGATGGAAAAGGCCAACAGCGCGCCGCTCAAGCCGGGGGACCGGCTGCGTTTCAAACGGGGCTGTAGCTGGACAGGGCCTTTGAACGCGGCCTGGAAAGGCACAGCCAATCAACCTATTGTGATCGGCTCGTATGGAAAGGGTGAACTGCCTAAGATTCAGGATGGCTATTCGAGCAATGTGCGGATCAGCGGGACGTATCAGATCCTGGAGAATCTGCACGCCACGATGTCTGCCCCCTTTAATCCAGACCCAAACTGCAAGAACCAGCCGGTCGGGTGGAAGGCAGGGTTTACGTTTCAGGACGGCGCGTCCTATAACATCGTCCAGAACTCACAGGCTTCAAAGTTGGCGATTGGCATCTTTTTCAGCGCGGACACACATCATAACAAAGCGTTAAACAACACGATCATTAATAATCATATGGTGTGGGAACTGAAGCCCAATCACACGTTGGGTGCGATGGGGGTTCTGCTGCATGGGGACCATCAGGAGGTAGCGTATAACTATTTCGCCGATAACAGAAGCATCTGCACCTACACGGGCATTGTCGAAAGCAATTCAATCGAACTCTATACGGCGAGAAATGCCAACATTCATCACAACACGTCCTATGGTGATCGCGTGTTCTCGGAGATGGGCAGCAGTTCGACCATCCATTCGGAGAACAATGTCTACGCATACAACCTGCATGTGTCCTCGGTGAGCCATGCCGAGTATGGGGCGCGATTTGTCGTGACGCGCGGGTGGAACCATGATCACGGGCCGGTGTTGGGGACCAAACTCTATAACAACACGGTTTATCTCACCGGTAGCGGGAGCAAGGGCGTTGTCTGTGAGATGTGCGGTGAGAAGATCCTGACGGTAGAGAGCAACATCCTTTGGGTGAATCGCGAACCCTTTTCCAGCGATGGCCCGTTTCTGGAAAAGAACAACATTTTTTGGAACGACAACGGCGATGTGTTGATGAACTTCTATGGTTTTACGATGAACACCGGTTCTCAGGCGAACGACCCGCAGTTCGTGAACCCGGCCAACAACAACTTCCGGCTCCGGGCGAACAGCCCGGCCATCAACAAAGGGACCGCGGCGGCGGTGATGTCAGGATACGATTATGACCTCTGGCACACCAATACGCCGGTGAACGGCGTAACGGATGTAGGGGCCTTTGAGTACCGGGAGGAACCCTGGCAGCGGGTCTTTGCGGTGCCCACCCGGATTGAGGCGGAAGACTATCATACTGGCGGCGCGGGATCAGGCTACTTTGATACCACCAGCGGGAACAGCGGCGGCCAGTATCGCAGCGACGACGTCGATATCGAAGCCAGCAGCGCAAGCAGCGGCGGCTACAATGTCGGCTGGATCGCAGAAGGAGAATGGCTGGCGTATCGCATCAACGTGCCTGCCACCGGCAGCTACCAGGTAGTGACGCGGGTCTCCACGCCCTCAGGCGGACGCCGCTTCCACATCGAGGTGGACGGGAACGATGTCAGCGGGTCGTTGAGTATTCCGTGGACAGGAGGCTGGCAGAATTGGGTGGATGTGTCTACTGTAATTCCGCTGAGGGCTGGCCGCCATTCGATTCGCATTGTTGCCGAAACCAACCGTTTTAACGTCGATTATCTGTTGATCAACAAGGCTCAATAGGACATTGACGCAGATGTTGTCAGTATTGTAAGCATCTCTCCACTTTGTTGCTTATGTGTTGTGTATGATGCACGGCGATATACAGACTGTGCATCATGCACAACGTATACTGGCAGATTTTGGCTATTGAAAGGCTATTGTTAGGCAAGTACAAGTGGTAACATCGTACGGATAACAACCATTGGGCGGCGTGCCTGCTCCTCATGCGCGGGTAGTACCGACAAAGGGCTGGAGGCGTATATCTTCCGTCAGCAATTTGTAAGGTGTAAGTTCAGACGCAAGGTGCAGGTAGTGTTAAGGTACTGTGGTGTGTTCTTGGAGGCTATCAACAAGTGTAGGCATCGACAGTGAGATCGTCGATGGAAGCAGTGACAACAGCAGATACAGTGGCAGTAACATCAAACAACATCTGTAGGAGCGAATGACACAAAGTAGAAGCGATCTGCGCTAACAGATCGCTTCTGGTGTGGACAAAACACACATACAGCCAGTACGCAGTGTTTGTGTCCTTGATCATGTAGGGTATCACAACTGCGCATCCTGTCAAGTCGTTTTCTCGTGTCTGTTAAAATCCCCCCAGGCTTTTCACGGCTAAGATGGTAGCGTGAGAAGTCTGACAGGAGGAATTCTCCCACCTCTGTACTTCCAGCGGATGCCCCGTCCGCCAGACATTGAGAAATCCTGTCTCATCTCCTCGCACCCAGAGGCTCTCGAGAAACAAGGTTCTGATCAATAGCCTAACGCTGACTTACCGGTTCCTGTCTCTCGACCCTTCCTTTCGGCAGTACTCTGTCTTTCCTTGCGAAAACCTGTCAATTTTGTTCGAAATGACAGAACGTAATATGACAGGATGAGAACCAGGCAGAACCGCGCTCGATCAAGGCCCCCCACACAAACACTTCCTGATCCACACCTCTATGACACAGCGTTCACAGGACCCGGCTTTCTGTGCGGGTCTGTCCTTTCGCTGTGTCCGCTCCTCACCACGCGCTGCGGATCCCCCACCGCTCTAGCGCTAGTCCCCCTTATCTCGTCAGGCGATCACTTGATCGTCCTGGCTCTACCCGTCGCTGGCGACGCGTCAGCGATGGCAGAGCATCTGTGGACAAGTGATGTGGTGAAAGGAAGAAGCAGCAATGAGTGTAGCCGTACAAAGTCTGGTCAAGGAGCAGTATTTCTATCCCGTACCTGATTCGGGCAGGCCGCCTTCGGCCACGGTGAGCGTTGTGATTCCTGCCCTCAATGAGGCGGAAAACTTGCCCTATGTCCTGCCGCATATTCCTGCCTGGGTCGATGAAGTACTGCTGGTCGATGGTCATTCGACGGACGGAACGGTGGAGGTCGCGCGCCAGCTTCGGCCTGACGTGCGGATCGTTTATCAGGAGGGGCGCGGCAAGGGCGCGGCCCTGCGCAGCGGGTTCGCTGCGGCCACCGGCGACATCATCGTGATGATGGACGCGGACGGTTCCACCGATCCCGCGGAGATCCCCCTCTTTTGTGCGGCCCTTTTGGGAGGGGCGGATTTTGTCAAGGGGTCGCGCTTTTTGCAGGGAGCGGGTACCGCCGATATGGAGTTGCACCGGATGATGGGCAACTGGTTCTTTGTCCTCTGTGTGCGGCTCCTCTTTGGCGGCAACTACAGCGATCTCTGCTACGGGTACAACGCGTTCTGGCGCCGGGTGCTGAACCGGCTCGATCTGGATGGCGACGGCTTTGAAATAGAGACGATGATGAACGTACGCGCCTTGCGTGCCGGGCTGAAGGTGGTTGAGGTGCCCAGCTTCGAAGACCGGCGGCGGCACGGATTCAGCCGGCTGCGAGCCATTCCCGATGGATGGCGCGTATTGAGGACTATCGTGAGGGAGCGATTTGCACGCAAAGACAACGGCGCCGCTATGGATTTTGCGCGCCGACATGTCTTGGAGCGCGATTTTGAAGGGGACTGCTAGGCGTCATGCGCGACTTTGATGCATAAGAGACAACCTGCCTGCAAGCCTTCCTGATCGATAAGTAGGGCAGGGAGGCTTGCAGCAACAATCACAAGGCATCTATGACAAATCCAGTGTCTTCAACCATCAATTGCTCAGTCATCATCTGCGCGTATACGGAGAAGCGGTGGGGCGATCTGGTTGCAGCGGTCGAGTCGTTGCGGCGGCAGACCGTCCAACCCGCCGAGGTGATTATCGTGGTAGACCACAACCCCGTCTTGTTGCAGCAGGTTCAATCTGACCTGCCTGACGTGGTGGTGGTGGAGAACCAAGAAGTGCACGGGCTGTCCGGGGCGCGCAACAGTGGGCTGGCCGCGGCGCGCGGGGAGATATTGGCGTTTCTGGACGATGACGCGGTGGCAGCCCCCAACTGGCTGGAGGAGTTGACGAGAGGGTATATCGACCCAAAGGTGATCGGCGTCGGCGGGTCCAGCGTACCCTTGTGGCAGGAACAGCAGCCCTCTTGGTTTCCGGAGGAGTTCAACTGGGTGGTCGGCTGCTCGTACCGGGGGCTGCCTGTCTCGACGGCCTCTGTCCGCAACCTGATCGGGTGCAACATGTCCTTTCGGAGAGAGGTCTTTGAGGGGGTCGGTGGCTTCCGCAATGGCATTGGGCGCGTTGACACGCGACCGATCGGATGCGAGGAGACCGAGCTATGTATCCGCGCCACCCGGCTGTGGCCTGACCGCATCATGCTCTATGAGCCAAACGCACGGGTGTTTCACCGCGTGCCTGCCAACCGTGCCTGTTGGGGCTATTTCTTCTCGCGCTGTTACTCGGAAGGTCTGGCCAAGGCGTCTGTGTCCAGGTTTGTCGGCGCGCGGGATGGGTTGGCGTCTGAGTGGACGTACAGCCTGCAGACCTTGCCCAAAGGGGTGATGCGCGGGGTGGCCGATGCGATGGTCAGCCGCGACCCCACTGGGCTAGCGCGCGCAGGGGCGATTGTGGCGGGCCTGACCGTGACCACAGCAGGTTATTTTGTCGGCAGAGTGTCTGCGAATGCGCTTTGATTCAGGGCTGATACCGATGGTCAACGACATGGCTGGACACTTCGCGGCGCAGGCAGCGCATCCAGAACGGTGGGGCCGCGCTGCAAGCCCTCTCTATGTGGTGGGGGGGCAGCAGCGGTCACCGCGCTCGATCCTGGATCAAGACCACCAGTGGTATGACTACCAAAAAGGGATCATTCTACGCCTGGACCCGCAAACACAGGAGGTCGAGACTTGCGTCGAATATGTTTCGCCGCCGGACGTGTACGCCCCAGGCGACCCGATCCTCTTTAAGTCGGGCACGGTGCAGGATGGCAAGTTCTATGTCTGCACCCAGACAGAAGTCCTGGTCTTTACGATCCCGGAATTTACGCAGGTGGGCTATGTGTCGCTGCCCATCTTCAACGATGTCCACCACGTCCGCCCGACGCCAGAGGGCAACCTGTTGGTCGCTATCTCAGGGCTGGATATGGTGGTGGAGGTGACGCTGGCCGGTGAAGTCCTGCGGGAATGGGACGTGTTGGACGGCAAGCCGTGGACACGGTTTGCGCGGGACATCGACTATCGCAAGGGGATCAGCACCAAGCCTCACCCATCCCACCCCAACCACATCTTTCTGGTAGAGGACGAGATTTGGGTCACACGATTCGAGCAAAGGGATGCTGTCTGTCTGAACCGCCCGGATCGGTCGATCCGGATCGGGAATGAGCGCGTGCATGACGGATTTTTGCACGAGGGCCGCCTCTATTTCACGACGGTCAATGGGACGGTGGTGATTGCCAACCCGGTCACGCTGCAGATCGAGCGGGTCGTAGACCTGACTGCAATACATGATCCGGGGACGCTCTTGGGCTGGTGCCGGGGTATCTGGGTCGAAGGGTCAAGAGCCTGGGTCGGCTTTTCGCGCATCCGCCCCACCAGGTTCCGCGAAGCCGTGAGTTGGATGCGCGTGGGGTTTAAAGAATCACGGCAGACACATATTGCTTGTTATGACCTGGTGGAGGAAGTCTGTCTCGCCGAGATCGGGCTGGAAAGCCACTGCCTCAACGCTGTGTTTAGCATCATCCCAGCGTTGTAGAGCCGGAAGAGGACTAGCACAGGCAAGCCGAAGCAAGCAGAGACCGTGGAGGGTCGATTGAAGCCGTTATTTCACCTGGTATCGCAGGAGAGAATCGAGGATCACATGAATAGACAAGATCTCCAGCAAAGGACATTGGGCCGCACCATGCAGATCGTGGCGGCGTTGATGGTGGTGATGATGGTGATGGTGGGGGGGAGAGCGGTGGCACAGGCACAGGGGGATGCGCCGCTGACCCTGCGGCTGGAGGCGCCTGCCCAGGTGGCAGTGGGCGAGGTCATCCGGCTGCAACTGCGGGTGGACGGCGACAGCAGCGCCATCGGCGGCTTTGAGGCATGGCTGCTGTATGCCCCGGATGCGGCGGAGACAGCCGGCTTTGCCCCGGCGCAGCCGCAGGCGGCCGGGATGGGACGGCTGTTCGTGCCTGAGATGGCGAGTGGCAGCGTGGTGGGGGCGTATGGCTGTGGCACCGCGGCGTGTCTGGCACAGCGGTCAGCGCTGGCGCGGGCGGCGGTGAGTGAGGCAGGGGTGCTGGCTGAGGTCGAGGTGTTGGGGCGAGCGGCGGGACGTCTCGAGGTGCGGCTGGGGGCAGTGCAGGTGGTGGATGAGTGGGGGCAGCGGCTGGCGTATGAACTGGCGCAAGATCGTGTAGTGGTGCAGGTGGGGGAGGGGGAGGAGCTGCATGCAGCGCCGGTGTGGGCGTGGCCGGTAGGGGAGGAGGTCGCTGAGGCGGCGGTGCGAGCGGCGGATGTGACGGGGGATGGGGTGGTGGCGCACAACGATGTGATGGCGGTGGCGCTGGCGTGGCAAGTGGTGCGTGAGGGGCTGGGGCCGTGTGGGGGGGTGGAGGCGGCGGCGGACCTCAACGGCGATGGCTGTGTCGACATCGCCGATGTCCAAAGCGCCGCTGCACTTGCCAGCCAACTTGTGCCTGAGCCGCCAACGGACACAGAACGCTATCTGCCGCTCACCCCTCGCACAGAGGCTGGGCCTGCTGCAGTAGAGATGGCAGCGGCCAGTGACGTGATGACGTGGACGGTAGATTCGACGCTGGACGAGTGGGACACCAACGCCACCGACGGCGTCTGCCGCACGCCATCGGGCGGCTGCACCTTGCGCGCCGCCATTCAGCAGGCCAATACCCATCCAGGCGACGATGTGATTGTCTTTGCGATTCCAGGGGATGGCGTACATACGATCCAGCTAGAACGTCAACTCCCGGCGTTATGGGACATGACAGGGGGGACGCTGATCGACGGCTACAGCCAGCCGGGGGCGGTTCCCAACAGTGACCCGGTCCTGAGCAACGCCCAGATCCGTGTCGAGATCCGCGGGCAGGGCATGGATGAGTTTGACGGGCTGCCGATCACCTCAGCGCGCAACCAGGTGCAGGGGCTGGCGTTTTACAATCTGCGGCGCTCGATCTGGATCTATGGCAGTGGGGCGGTCGGGAACGTGATCCGCGGCAACTTCATCGGCACCAATGCCGCGGCCAGCTTTACCGCCGCGTCGGTCACAGAAAGCCAGGCGCACGGCATTCACGTCGAGCAAGGGGCGTATCGCAACCGGATCGGCGGCACAGAAGCGGCAGACCGCAATGTAATCTCCGGCAATGCACGTCACGGGGTGGGGTTCTGGCATGTGGGAACGGATGAGAATACGGTGTACAACAATATCGTCGGTTTAAGCCCCGATGGCATGCGGCGTATGCCCAACCGGCAGCAGGGTGTGGACGTCAACTATGGCGCGTCGTTCAACGTCATCGGCGGCCTGGAGCCGGGCCAGCGCAATGTCATTTCGGGCAACGCCGAAAACGGCGCGGAGATCACCCATGGCGAGGAGACCACCGGCAACGAGATCCGCGGCAACTATATCGGCACCGATGTCAACGGCGAGACGGCAGCCGTCCATACGAGCAACGGGGGTGTCGGCGTATCGCTCCACGACCGCATCATGGACAATCTGGTAGCGGACAACGTAATCGGCAACAACCGCGCTGGCGGCATCATCATTGACAACTTCGGCAACTGCTGTGTTCGCAACAACCGGATCGAACGCAACCGGATCGGTATCAGCCTCACGGGGGAAGCCATCGGCAACGGCGTATTTGGGATGCGGGTGCTGGCGATGCAGTCTCGGATTGGGCCGGGCAACCTCATCGCCTATAACCCGGTGGGGATTCAGATCGAAGAGGACGACAGCGACGGCAATACAATCACGGAGAACTCGATCTTCAGCAACACGGGCCTGGGCATTGATCTCGCGCCCATAGGCCAGATCAATATGAATGACGAAGGTGACGTCGATACCGGTCCCAACCAGCAGTTGAACTTCCCGGTGTTGGAAGCTGCATCACCCGACGAAGTATCGGGTAGGGCATGTGCGGGTTGCCGTGTGGAGGTGTTCATTGCCGACCGCAAGTCCTTCCAGTTTGGACAGGGCCAGACGCTGGCCGGAGCTGGCATGGCGGATG
>CAZYQJ010000109.1:2439-11369 GCA_964649925.1 uncultured Litorilinea sp. | reverse complement strand
GATCTCGCCCACCAGATAGCGCGCCAGGTCGATAATATGCGCGCCCAGGTCGCCCAGCGCGCCGCTGCCCGCCGTTTCCTTCTGCAAACGCCAGATCATCGGCGTGTTGTAATGGGGCATGATCCACTCCTGCAAGTAAACGGCGCGGAAGTGGTAGATCTGCCCCAGCAAGCCGCTCTCCACCAGTTGGCGGATCTGGCGGATGGCAGGCACAAAGCGATAGTTAAAGGCGACCATATGCTTGACGCCCGCCTTTTGCACCGCGTCCAGCATGGTCTTGGATTCCTCGGCGGTCCGGCCCAGCGGCTTTTCGCACAGCACATGTTTCCCGGCCTGCGCCGCGGCGATGGACGGCTCGGCATGGGCGTCATTGGGGCCGCCGTTGTCAAAGAGTTGGATATCACCGTCCTCTACCAACTTGTGCCAATCGGTGTAATAGCGCTCATAGCCGTAACGCCGGGCGGCTTCCTTCACGGCCTCCTCATTGCGCCCGGCAATAGCGACCATGCGCGGGATCGCGGGCGGCGGATACATCATATAGGGAATGGTGCGGAAGGCGTTGCTGTGCGCCTTGCCCATAAACGCATACCCCAACATGCCGACGCCGATTTCCGGGGCTTCCCCAGCGGCACGGGCGTCAGCCATTGAGGTGAATCCCGACCCTTCACTCATCGTTCTGCTCCTTTGACTGTAGGTGGCTGATGCTGGTTCTACTTATTCCTTGGCAAAGGCGGCATCGAAGGCCACCGCAGACGGGGCAAAGTCGGCCTTACGCACGACCTCCAACGCCTCACGCGCCCCGAACTCGCGGTCCATGCCACTGTCTTCCCACTCGATGGAGAGCGGCCCATCATAGCCGATGCGGTTGAGCGCCCGGATGATGGGGTCCCAGCGCACGTCACCGTGGCCCGGCGAGACAAAGTCCCACCCGCGGCGGGGATCGCCAAAGTCCAGGTGCGACGCGAGGATGCTGTTGCGCCCGGTCAGTTGGACGCGCGAGTCCTTGACATGAGCGTGGAAGATGCGGTCAGGAAAAGCGTTGATGAACTCCACCGGGTCCACAAACTGGTGGATCAGGTGGCTGGGGTCAAAGTTTGCGCCAAAGGCCGGGTGGCCGTTGACCGCCTGAAGCGCCCGCTCAAAGGTGATGATGTCATAGGCGATCTCGGTGGGGTGGACTTCCAGCCCGAACTTGACCCCCTGCTCCTGGCAGACGTCGAGGATGGGGATCCAGCGGTCGGCGAAATCCTTGTAACCGGCGTCGATGTCGGCCTGGCTGGTGGGCGGGAAGAAATAGAGTTTGGCCCACACGCTTGACCCGGTGAAGCCGTTGACGCGATCCACGCCAAAGAGTTTGGCGGCGCGTGCGGTATTCTTCATCTCCTCGGCGGCGCGCTGGCGCACCCCTTCGGGGTCGCCATCTCCCCACAGGCGCGGCGGCAGCACGCCCTGATGGCGGTTGTCAATCGGGTCGCAGACGCATTGGCCGACAAGGTGGTTGCTGATGGCCCAACACTTGAGGTTGTATTTTTCCAGCAGGTCACGCTTTTCGCGCACATAGCTGTCCTTCTCCAACGCCTTATCGACCTCAAAATGGTCGCCCCAGCACGCCAGTTCCAGCCCATCAAAGCCCCACTCGCTGACCTTCTGGGCCAGGGTCTCCAGCGGCAGGTCGGCCCACTGTCCGGTAAACAGGGTTACGGGTCTTGGCATGACGCAATTCCTCCTATGCGGTTGGTTGAATATACAAAGTTGAGATGAGTCCAGTCCTGTCACGCCGAGCTTTTGACGGCATGTCCTGTCTCAAACGATTTTACCACGTCAAAGACGATGGCGAGCGACTTCAGGTTGTCTTGGCAGGTGGTGACCGCAGACTCACCCCCGCTCAAGGCGCAGACAAACTCCTGCAACAGATACGCCTGACTCTGATGCGCCATCTTCACCGGCTCCACCAAGACAGGCTCCTGGCCCAACAATTGGATGTAAACCTCGTCGTCCCCCTGCATGGTCACGATGCCATTGGCGCACTCAAAACGCCATTCGGCATTCCAACTCATCTCGCGACCCTGCGAACACCAGGACCCGGTGTAGTTGATGAACTTGTTCCCGGCGAACTCCAGCGTCACCGCGGCGGACGCATCACCCTTGTACCAACTCCACGGCGGGTTCCAACTGCGGCCATAGACTGAGACCGGGTCGCTCTCCATAAAAAAGCGCATCAGGTCGAAATGGTGGATCGCCATGTCGATGATCAGCGGGTAGGGCATCTCCTCACGGAAGCCACCGAAATGCGGCCCGCGAAAGAACGCCACCGACGCCGACCCGATCTCGCCCACCTCCGGCAGTGACAGGGCATGTTTCAGCGTCTGCGGGCCGACCATGTAACGGCGGTTCTGCGCCACCATGTGCAGCAGGCCCGTCGCATTGGCCTTCTCCACAATCGCCAACGCCGAGTCAAAGGTATCGGCCAGCGGCTTTTCGGACAAAACCGGCAGCCCTGCCTCCAGCGCGGTGATTGAGACATCCTTATGAAACTGGGGGGGCGTCACGTTGATGACGGCATCGGCCTGCACCGCAGGCAATGCCTCAGGGAGCGAGTGAAAGACCTTGCTGGCATCCAGACCATAGCGCTTGACCTGCTCTGCGGCAATGGCATCGTTGATCTCTACAAACCCAGCATACTCGACATTGGGCGCGTCCAGAACCGCGGCCAGCCACGCATTGCCCATGCCGCCAATGCCGACCTGGATGACTTTCATACGCGCAATCACACTTTCTACGGGTGGTAGGCGGTGTTCCGCTTGAGATGGATACAGCCGGATGGTACGCTGTCTTGGGCAGTTCAATTATACAACACGGCCCGCGCGCTGCCAACCGGATGCGCCATCCTCCGGACGCTGTATCCCTGCTTGTGTCCGGCGTGCCTATCATGGACTCTCGCCCCGGCCCGCAGAAGTGGCTAAGATGGTATGGGTGAGGACGTAGGTAATGCGTGCGCCGCCATCGGACCGGCGGCCCGGACCACAGCCAGAGGAGGCTTCAAATGCCGATCAACACGCAAGAACACGGCAACAGCCAGGCGTACAGTGAGACCAATCAGCGCGATAACGCTTCGGCCACCAACCGCCAGGATCAGCGCATCAGCATATCCGAGTTGAAAAAGTACCTGGAAGGGGCGCACTTCCCTGCGACTAAGAAAGACCTGGAGGATTATGCCAGAGAGCAGCAAGCGCCAGAGCATATCCTGAACCTGCTGGGGCAGTTGCTGACCAGCGAGTTTGGCAGCACCAACACCGATCACATGACCGAGTACAACAGCCTGGACGAACTGATTCAGGAGGTGGAGAAGGTCGACCAGACCAAGCGCTGACCGGCCTATCATGCGCCCGGCGCAATGCGCTAGGCGATAGCCGCCCGACTGCGCCCGTGACAGTGTTTGAACTTGCGCCCGCTGCCACAGGGACAAGGGTCATTGCGTTGGGTAGTAGCAAAGCGGCGGCGCAGCGTTTCCTCTTCTTCGGCCAGGATTCGCATGATATTGGCCGGGGCGCGCTGCGCCGCCAGTTCTGCCGCCATGATCTTCATGGGCCGGTCAATATGGTTGAAGAACCGTTTGAACCCGGCGCAAAGATAGTTCAGCCCCGGCTCGCCGTCCGGCGTAGTCAGGATGCGGTCCTTAGGACAGCCCCCATTGCAGACAAAGCGCACCTCACATTCACGGCAATAGCGCGGCAGCGTGTCGCGCTTGTCTAGCCCAAATTGGCGCTGCTGCGGAGACCCCACCAGGTCCAACAGCGGGATCTCCTGAATGTTCCCCAGCCGGTAACGCGGCTCCACAAAGTGGTCGCAGGCGTAAAGGTCGCCGTTGTGTTCCAACGCCAGCGCATCGCCGCACGTCTCCTGAAAGACGCACAACCCCGGCGGCATCCCTGCCCAGGCCGCCAACGCCACGTCGAAGATCTGCACAAAGACGCGCCCCACATCGCGGCGCACCCACTCGTCAAAGATGGCGCAGAGGAATTCCCCGTACTGCTCGCCGGTCAATGTCCGGTCGGTGACCTGGTTGCCTTCCTGGAAGCCGGTCTCGTTGGCGCGCTCCACAATCGGAATGAACTGCATAAAGCGCGCCCCTGCCTCATCGCGCAAGAAGCGGTAGACCTCCAGCGGGTGATCGGCGTTACCCGCATGCACCGTGGTGAGGATGTTGAACTCCACGCGGTGTTTCTTGAGCAGGTCCAGCCCTTTCATCACGCGCTGGAAGGTCGGTTTACCGCCCTTGTCCACGCGGTAGCGATCGTGCAGCGGCTGCGGCCCGTCCACGCTCAACCCGATCAGAAAGTCGTGTTCGCGAAAGAAACGGCACCAGTCGTCGTCGAGCAGCGTGCCGTTGGTCTGGAAGGCGTTGTGGATCCGCATCCCCGGCTTGCGGTAACGCTGCTGCAGTTCCACGGCGCGCTTGAAGAAATCTAACCCCATCAGCGTCGGCTCGCCGCCCTGCCAGGCAAAGGTGACTTCAGGGACGCGCTGCGCCTCGATGTACTGGCGCGTATAATCCTCCAGCAAGTCGTCGGACATGCGAAAACGGCTGCCGGGGTACAGCATTTCCTTTGACAGGAAGAAGCAGTATTCGCAATCCAGGTTGCAGATCGCCCCGCGCGGCTTCAGCATCACATGAAAGGCGGGCGGCGGCGCAGTATCGGGTAGGGCTGTGGGCAGCGTCGAAAGTTCTTGCATCAGATCTACCAATCGTTGTTACGCAATGCGCGCCTTTACTTACTGATTCTGGTCAGCATCGGCGCGCAGGGTCGTAAAGAAGGCGTTGGGCGAATCTCCCCGCTGTGCGATGAAGAAGGTGGCCGTCCAGGTGTTGCCCTGTTCATCGGTGAAGCGCCACGCGCTCCACTCCACGGCGGCGGCGCTGCTGGCGTCAAGCTGTTCCCAGCCCGCTGCCGCCAGTTGCGCCGTGTAGTGCGCGGCCAGGTCTGCCACCGGCATGTCAGTCTGGATTTCGGCGTCGGCAGAGACAAACGTCCCGCCGCTGCCCATCCCGCTGCCACGCACCTGTGCGTTCGGCGGCGGCGTCAGTTGGGGCAGGATGCCCGTAGCCATGCCGCCAGGGTAGGCTCCCTGCGAACAGACGTCACCCACTACCGCCCGGTTGATGTTGATCCGCGCCGCCGGGGGTTCATTCACCAGGTTGAGCGCGCTGAGGAAGATCACATACTGCTGGTCAGCGCTGCACAGGATGTCGGGGAAGATCGGGTCATTGGAAAGGAAAACCTGTCCCGACATCGCAGCGTCCATGGTGCCGGGCGTTGTGTAGCCCTGCGCCACAAAGTCTTGACGGAGCGTTTCAATCAATGCCTCTGTCGATTCGCCGCCGGAAAGGAAGACCTGGTCGTCCTCAAAATCCCCGCGGCGCACATAGCCGCCCACCACGGTTACATCGGCGGGCAGCGTAAAGGAGATCGGCAGGCCAGGCGGCAGCGCACCGATGGTGGCGGTGAGTTCGCCGCCCATCGGACCGTATCCGGCCAGCATATAGCGCAAGAAACGGTTGACCGTTGCCGGGTCGTCCGTGCCCGTAATGGTCAAGGTCAGCGGCTGCGGCGCTAGCGGCCAGGCGGTAAACACGCCAGTCGCAATGCCGGACTGTGCGGGCTGCGCCGGGGGTTGCGCCGCATCTTCTTCCTCTTCTGGCTCCGGCTCTGGGGTCGCGGTGACCACCTCCGGGGTGGCCGGGATGATGATGATCCGAGGTGTAGCCGTGGGCTGCGGTCGGGGCCGCCGCGTGGGGGTGGGCTCGCGTGTGGGCGTGTCGGTCGGCGTGGGCGGCACAGTCTGCGCCTTCGCCTCGCCGCCAGCCTGCAGCCCAACCATCGCAAAGAAACCTACCAACAACACAATGCTCACCAAAACCAATGGAAGCAAACGCTGTCTGAGGAGATACATCCTTTACCCTCCTATTGTGGCAACCGCTCGCCGACGGGCAGCGCGGAAACAAGGGTTGTATAGAAATGGTTGTTCTCCACAACGCCGCGCCCCCGCTTCTGGTTCCCCCTGTCTATCTCATTTGGTCTATCTATCCGCCGCTAAGTAGGGACACAACCGCTCATCTCAGACGCCGCCGTAGGCAAAGAACCCGCCATCCACCGGCTATCATGTTCCCAGTCCCGCTGTGTAGTACCACAAGGGGACTGGGCATGGGGGTGTGTCGTGCCGGTGGTTCAAACACCGCCGTAGGCAAAGAACCCGCCATCCACCGGCACGACGATGCCGGTGACAAAACGGGCGGCATCGCTCGCCAGCCAGACCGCCGCCCCTACCAGTTCCTCCGGCTCGCCAAAGCGGCGCATGGGCGTGTGGTCGATGATCGCCTGGCCGCGCGCCGTCAACGTGTCGTCGGGGTTGAGCAGAAAATCGCGGTTTTGCTCGCCGATGAAGAAGCCGGGCGCGATGGCGTTGACGCGCAGCCCTGGCCCGTACTTGAGCGACAGTTCCACGGCCAGCCAGCGCGTAAAGTTATCGATTGCCGCCTTGGCCGCGGCGTACCCGACGACGCGCGTCAGCGTGCGCTGGGCAGCCATTGACGAAATGTTGATGATGCTGCCGCTGCCCTGTTCGGCCATGACCTGCCCAAAAACCTGCGACGGCATTACCGTCCCCGTCAGGTTCAACGACACCACGCGCTCAAAGGCGTCCTGGCTCACGTCGAAAAAGGTGCGGTCGCCCACCACGGTGGCATCGGCCATATTGCCCCCTGCAGCGTTGACCAGGATATCCACCCGATCCCACCGCTCCAGCAGCGCGGTGCGCGCTGCGCTCAGTTGATCCTTATCCAGCACATCGCCGGGCAGCGGCATGGCCTTACCGCCCGCGGCGTTGATCGACCCAGCGACCTCATCGGCGAGCGTGGCGCGCCGTCCGAGGATGGCGACCTGTGCGCCTGCCGCGGCCAGCCCGCGCGCGATCGCGCCGCCCAACACGCCTGTCCCCCCGGTGACGACGGCGACCTTACCCTGTAACGAAAAAAGCTGGCTGGGGACAAGCCCAGCCGCTGTCTGCCCTGTTGTCGATTCGGTCATGCTTAGTCAAACTCCAGCATCGCTTTGACGACCCCCTGGCCCGGTTCCAGCCAGCGCGGGAAGTCGGTTACAAAGGTTTGAGGTGTCGCCCGATGGGTGATCCACGGCGCCAGGTCGATGGCGTTGCGCTGTAATGCGGCGATCACATGGGCAAAGTCGGCGCTTGTGCCGTTGCGCGAACTCATCAACGTCATCTCGCGGCGGTGAAACTCTGGGTCGTTGAAACTCAAGTCGCCCTGCACCAGCCCCACTAAGACGAGTTTGCCGCCATTTTCCACGTAGCCAAACGCGGCCTGCATGGCATGGGCATTGCCCGTGGCGTCAAAGACCAGCGTTGGCAACTCGCCGCCATGCGCCGCCCGGACAGCGGCCACGGCATCTTCGCCGGGGTCAATCACCTGCACGCCGGGCAGATGCGCGGCGCAGAAGGCGCGGCGCTGTGGGTTGATCTCCAGCACGCTGACCTGCGCGCCGCTCAGACACGCAAACTGGGCGGTAGACAGCCCAATCGGCCCCGCGCCCACGACAAGCGCGCGTTCGCCCGGTTCGGGCGCGGCCCGCCGCGCGGCGTGCGCGCCGATCACCAACATCTCGACCAGCGCCAGGTGATCCACAGGCAGCCCGTTGGCACGGTGCAGTTTATCCGCCGGGACAACGATCTGCTCGCGCATCCCACCGTCGCTGTGGACCCCCAGCACGCGCAGGTTGGCGCAACAGTTGGTCTTGCCGCGGCGGCACGCGCTGCACTCGCCGCAGTGGAGATACGGTTCGACCGCGCACAGGTCGCCCACCTGCAGCCCGCGCGCCTCGCTGCCCGGCCCCAACGCCAGCACTTCGACGGCGAGTTCATGGCCCAAGATGCGCGGGTAGCTAAAGAACGGTTGGCGACCGTGAAAGGCGTGGATGTCCGTGCCGCAGATGCCCACGCGCGCCACACGGACCAGGGCTTCACCTGGCCCCGGCGCGCTGGGTGCAGGCGTATCGGTAAGGGTAAAACGGCCCGGTTCGGCCAGCACCAGCGTCTGCATCACGCAGCCACCGGGACAGCGCCGGACCCTACCCGATCCACGCCATCTTCATGGCCTGCCCAGACCACATCCTCCGCGGCCAACAGCGTCAGCGCGGCGCGCGTGCCGGACACAGGCTGCCACTGCAGCCCATCCGCTGAGTTCCAGACGTGGTTCTCATCGCTCAACAGCCAGCCGGTGGGCGTGGCGGCCAGGGCGTTGACCTGCCCCGGCGCATCCGGCACAGGCGTAAAGCTGTGCCCCCCATCGGTCGAACGGAGCAGCCCGCTGCTTTCCGTCCCTACCAGCACCAGCCCCGACCTGTGGAAATCAGGGGCGACAGCAATTGCCTGGTAGACATGTTCAGGACATTCAGACCGCTTCCAGCCGCGGCCCCCGTTGGGGGAATGGTAGACGCCTTCTTCCGTGCAGGCAAAGACCGTCTGCCAGCGCGGCCACGCATCCTCCGGCGCAGGCGGCGCCCAGGCCAACGCCAGCACATTAAAGCTGCGCAGCCCAAAATTGCGCGCGTACCAATAGCTGCCGCGGTTGGTGGTGCGGAGGATGCCGCCGCCGTCCGTTCCCGCCAGGATCACCCCCGTATGTTCGACCATCGGGTCGGCGGCCAGGGTGACGACCGGCGCGTCGATATGGTCCACCCAGCCAGCCTGCCAGTTCTCACCCGCTTGCAGGCTAAAGGCCACGCCATGCGGCAGCCCGCCGACGAGGACGCGGTCATGGATGGCACAGCAGCAGTAGAGATTCTCCTGGGGTTGGGGAACCTGGCGCAGTTCGCCATCGCGCAAATGAACCGCACCGGCACGGGCGTGCCGAAGGA
>CAZYQJ010000109.1:0-2429 GCA_964649925.1 uncultured Litorilinea sp. | reverse complement strand
AGCGGCCCACAGTGTGCCGGTTGCGTGAGAAAGTGAAAGAATGATGCTCATAGTTACGCCTAGGGATGTAACGCCTGTTCAGGCTTCTTGTGATAGACAATCGTATCGGTGGTCAAGGCCATCAGCGCGGCGCTAGCGGCTGTTTGCAGCACCGTCGCCAGCACGCCGCACACGTCCAGCACCCCCCCTTCATGGGCATCCACAACCTCGCCGCGGATGACATCGTAGGTGGCTGTGGGACCGGCGCGGCGAATCTGATCGATCACCACGCTAGAGGAAGGCACATGGGCGTTGTCCAAAATCTGGCGCAGCGGCGCTTCCAAGGCGTGCTGCATGATCTGCACGCCAAAACGCTGATCACCCTGGACATCATCCGACTCCAGCAGTGCGTCCAGCGCGGGAATGGCATGGAAGTAAGCCGCGCCGCCGCCCGGCACAATGCCGGTATGCTGCGCTGCCGACAGCACTTTGAGGGCGCGCTCGGCGTTTTGCGCCGCTACCTCACGCTCCAACTTGCTTTCCGTACCGATCTTGAGCACGCCCATGCCGCCGGTCAGCGCGGCCAGCCGCTGCACCAAGACCGGGCGATCTTCGTCGTCCAGCGTCATCGATTCCAGCCGGGCGCGCAGTTCAGCGGTGCGCTGCTGTACCGCCGGGTTGAACTGGTTTTCGGGCAGGATATGGACCCGCTCGGCGGCGAACTCCACGCGCTGCACGCGGCCCAGGTCTTGCTGCGTGACCGCTTCCAGCCCCTTAGACCAGGCGCGGCCCAACACCGTCCCCCCAGTGATCAGCGCCAGGTCATCAAAGACGGCGCGGCGCGCATCGCCCACGTCCTTGGGTTTGACGGCCAGAATGACAGGCTTTTTGCTCTCGGCTTTATCCTTGCCGTTTTCTTTTTCTTTGCCGTTTGCCTTGACGTTCTTACGGTCATTCTGCCGCGAGTTGGTGACCAGCAGACTCAGCACAGTCTCGCTGAAGTTGCCCGCCACAATTGTCAAAGACCGCGCGCCGCTTTGCACAGCCGCGCGCAGGATGGGCACGACATCTTCTGCGGTCTCCAGCTTGCCATCCACCAGGGCTATCGCTCCGGCAGGCAGGATAGCGCTCTTTTGCGGCGCATCGGTATAGAAGTACATGCTGGCGATCTGGGCGCGATAGGATGCGCCTGCGTGATAGAACTGCTGCAAATAGGCGGCCACGTACTTCTCGATGGTCACATGGGCATCCGGCCCCAGCAGATAGCTCATCTCCCCCAGCACGGCGGCCAGATCCGGGTCGCGGATGACCGTCAGCGCCACATGCGCCAGGTCGTTTTCATGGTTCACCGGGCGCGCCTGGGCTTGCAGCGATTTGACCGCAGCGGCGACGGCCCGTTCAACGCCTTTGGCGACTTGCATGGCGTTGGCTCCTGAGGCCAGCACACGCAGCGCATCCCGGTAGATGGCACGGCTCAGGACGGCCGCGGTCGCCCCGCCATCCCCGGCGCGCTGGACCACGCGCCAAACCATGCTCCGCATCAACATCGCGCCGACGTCGGCGCGCGGGTCACCCAGGTTGAGGATACGGCGCACCGCCGTGGCGGAATCGTCCAGCAGTTCGGCGCTACGTTTGAAGTCACGCTGGTTGGCGACGATCCCACCCACCGGCCCCAGGGTGGGTGCAAGCAAGTCCGCCAACGCATTCATGCCCATATTCAAATGGTGGGCGGAGGTTGGTTGTCCAATGACTTTTGGCTTTGGCATAGGGTCCCTTATCTACACTGAAGGATTCAGCAACGACTGCCGTCGAAAAACGACAAATGACGGACACAAGGCACCATCGGCGGGTCCGGCGCAGATAGGGGTCCAGGGCACAAGCAAAGGCCCCGGATTGTACGACACCGGCAGACGAGGCACTGGACCCCAACGCGGCCCAGCAGAATGGCGTTGAGCAGACATTTGGAATGACCAGAGACGATGAAACACTGCAATCTACTCACCAGCAGACGCAGGGCTATGCCGCATTGTACCAGGTCCCCGCGACCTGTACAAATCACCCCGTCTATACGGGTGGGCCGGTTTTGCACAGCCCGCCAACTAAAGCTACACTGACGCCCAGAACGCCGTGCGCGCACAGACCCGGGTAGGTCGCTTGGCTTGCCCGGCCAGCCAACCCGTGCGTCTGTGTAAGGTATCTGTGTGGGATGTACCGGCGTTTGTTGAGTTTTATGTTGCCGCCTCGTTGGTACAAGATTATAGACGATCTGTGGAGCAACCGCACCCGCACGCTGATCGTGGCCCTGGCCGTTGCCGTTGGCGTCTATGCCGTCGGCAGCGTGCAGTCGATCCAGGCCGTGATCCTGCGCGAGTATCGCGCCGATCAGGCGAGCGCCGCCGCTGCCCACGCCATCATCCGCACCACCCCCTTTGATGAAGAACTGGCAGAGC
>CAZYQJ010000108.1:0-11371 GCA_964649925.1 uncultured Litorilinea sp. | reverse complement strand
CGGTGATCAGTAGCTGGAACACGCTGTCTTTCTCCGATGAACCGGTCGGTCTTGCCTACAACCCTGCCAATCGCCATCTGTTCGTCAGCGACGATACAGGATCAAGGGGCGTCTATGAAGTTGACCCCGGCGTCGAACCAGCGGGGGCAGTCGCACTCTATGGCAACGGCAATGATGTCATCACCTTCTTCAGCACCGGCGCATTTGGCGCTACAGACCCTGAAGGCATTGAGTATGCCCCTGATCTCGGCATCCTCTTTATCATTGATGGTGTAAATCGCGAGGTCTATCGCCTCTCGCCCGGTGCCGACGGCGTCTTCAACGGCATCCCACCGGCGGGCGATGACCAGGTGACGCAATTTGACACGTTGGCCCACGGCCTGGACGATCCCGAAGGCATCGCCTATGACCCCGTCAACAAGCGGCTCTATGGGGTGGGTCGCCCCTTCAACACCCTCGCCGAATTCCAGCTATCACAGGACGGCACGCAGGTGGTCTCTGTGCAGTTGCACGACATTTCAGCGGCGAATCCCCGCAGACCGGCAGGGTTGACCATTGCGCCAAGCAGTCAGAACCCAGCCGAGTTGAGCCTCTATCTCGCCGACCGGGGGATTGATAACGATTCCAACCCCGACGAAAATGACGGCATGATCCATGAATTTGCGCTCGGCCAACCCGTGAACACGCCGACGCCGACGCACACGCCGACTAGCACGCCGACCAACACGCCATTCGATACCCCTACACCGACGCACACGCCTACCAATACGCCTACGCCGACCCGCACACCGACGCATACCCCCGTGCCCGTTGCTGTGGAGGGCTGTTCGCACGGCTACTGGAAGCAGACACACCACTTTGACTCGTGGATTGGGTTTACACCGAACCAAACGCTAGAGAGTGTCTTCGACGTGCCTAATAGTCTTGGGATCGACAACGATACGCTGCTCCAGGCGTTGAAGTACGGCGGCGGGAGTGGCGTCACCGGCGGGGCGAGAATCCTGTTGCGTGCGACCGTTGCGGCGCTGCTCAACGCCGCACATCCCGATGTCGACTATCCGCGCACGACACAGGCTGTCATTGCCGAGGTCAATGCGGCCCTGGCCTCTGGGCATCGCAATACGATGTTGGACCTGGCGGGCGACTTGGATCACGATAACAACTTGGGTTGCCCCCTCAATTGACGCTGTGGCTCATCGGTGACTGAGCCGCGGAGGGGCAGGCTCCCTATCGGATCGTCGGGCTTGTACCCCAGCCAATGGCCAATCCACACGCCACCATCGCCACCGAATACGTGGGGCGGCGATACAACACAGGGGAATTTGTGGCTTGATCTAGCTCCATGCCATCCAGCCAGATCAAGTTGCACACATCACAGGTGTCAATGACGATGTTCCCCGGCCCCAGATAGGGGTGGGTGTTCATGGCTCCCCCGCAGCGGGGGCAGCGCACGCGGCGCGCCAGTTGGGTACGGTCGAGGGGCTGGGGGGGCGCAGGTGGCTGGGTTGCCGCACTGCGGCGTGCGTACAAGGTGTCTCGGAAATCGAAGCGGTCCAACAAAATGCCCCTGCATTTCGGACAGTGGTAGCCTCGGGTACGTCCGTCAAATGAGGCAAGGTGCAGCTTTGTGCGGCAGACCGGACACTTGATCCCCTCCGGGGCTTCACCTAGCAGCCGGATGCCTTCGCGTGTCGGCGTGGGGAAATGGTACGATCCGCAGTACTCGCAGAAGAAGTAATCACGTTCACGAAACAAGGTCATTGGCGCGCCGCAAGACTGGCAGTACATGATGGTGTTGGTCCCCTCTCGCATGTAATCGTTCGGCAATCATCAAGTTCATAACACAGATCGCGCGCCAGCGCATCGGCGGAATGATGGGCCGTAGGGCGTGTTGTCTGATCATCATAGGGTGCGCGGCTCCTGCTGTCCGTGCTATAGTAGGGGCCGCGCGCTGCGCGTGCCCATCGCTTCCATGCGCCGACAACACGCATGATTCCACCCTTCAGCACACAAGGATTGGTTGCGAGTACCGATGAAGATCACCAAGATTACTACCGAGACCTATCGCTGGCCCAGAGCGAAACCGATCACCAATGGCAAGCACACCTATACCCATGTGACCCTGGGATTGCTGCAGATCGAAACCGACGAAGGTTTGGTTGGGATCGGGCTGGGGGCCGGTCATCCGGTCGTGCAGGCGGCGATTGATCACTTTGCCCCCAAGCTGATCGGCCAGGACCCGCTCAACGTGGAACGCATCTGGCACGACCTTTGGGTTCCCAAGTTAGTAGGCCGCCGCGGGATGACCACGCGCGCCATCAGTGCTATCGACATTGCGCTCTGGGACCTGCGCGCCAAAGCCGCGGGGATGCCGCTCTACAAACTGCTGGGCGGCTTTCGCGACCGCGTGGAGACCTACATCGCGGGCGGCTATTATGAGGAAGGAAAAGGGCTGGCCGAGTTAGCCCGCGAGATGCGGGACAGCGTCGCCCTGGGGGCGCGTGCGGTCAAGATGAAGGTAGGCGCGCTCTCCATTGCCGAGGATGCCGAACGGGTCCGTACAGTGCGCGAGGCGATTGGACCGGATGTCAAGCTGATGGTGGACGCCAACTGCGCCTACAAACTCTATGAGGCGATCCAACTGGCCAAGCGGATTGAGGCGTATGATCCGTTTTGGTTTGAAGAGCCGATCGCTGTGGACGATTATGACGGCCATCGCCGCCTGGCCGAAGCGACCACGATCCCGATTGCCACGGGTGAGAACGAGTATACCCGCTATGGCTTCCGTGACCTGATCGAACGCCGCGCCGTCGCCATCCTCAACGCCGACGCCGTCATCTGTGGCGGCGTCACCGAATTTATGAAGATCGCCCATCTGGCCCAGGCCTATGACGTGGACATCGCGCCACACGGCCCGCAGGAGGTGCATGTCCACCTGGTGGCTGCCCTAAGCAATGGCCTCATTCTGGAGTTCTACCGTGAGACCGTAGACCCGCTGTGGGGCAAGGTCTACCATCACACGCTGCGCCTGAACGACGACGGTACGGTCAGCCCTCCCGACGTGCCGGGGATTGGGATTGACCCGAACTATGAAGTGCTGGCCCCCTATCGCGTGTAGGCTGCCGCCGCGCAGCCAACGCCGGGATGATCTCTGTGGCAATCGTCCAGCACTTGACACGACAGCCACCATTGGCTACACTGCAATCAACTGAATAAGGTACGGGGAGCTGAGTGAGCTCGGCTGAGAGGAGGCCCGACCGATGCCTCGACCCATTTGAACCTGATCTGGGTAATACCAGCGTAGGGATTGGATTGCATGGATGAACGAGCTACCTGACACGCCAGATCAGGTGGCTCGTTTTTTGTTTCCGCCCGTTCTTTGTTTGCGATGGTATGGATCGCACCGCACAGACAAGGAGAGTTTGGATGTTTGTTGGCTGCCAATTTTCACTCTATCCCATGACCGACCGCTTTGTCGACGTGATCCTGGATGCTGTCAAAGGGCTGCAGGATCGAGATGACCTGCGGATTGAAACCGATGATCTGAGCACGCTGGTCGTTGGCCCGGTGGAGCCGATGTTTGCCGCGGTGGAACAGGCCTTTCTCGCCGCAGCGGCGCAGGCAGACCATGTGGTGCTCAACGCCACCTTCTCGCGCGGGTGTCCTGGCGAGCCGGATGATCCGATCTGCACGCCCGAAGCTGCAGCCGAGTCGCCTGTCTCTACGGTCGCGCCCGCTCATATTGCGCCGGTTGGCGTAGACGTGGCTGCCCAGTTCTCGTTGTACCCGTTGGGCATTCCTGGCTATATGGACGTGATCTACCAGGAGATCGAGGCGGCAAAGCAGGCCGGGACGTTTGCGAACGGCAAGCACTTCTGCACGCGCCTGGAGGGGGATGCGCGCCGGGTGTTTGCCACGCTGCGCGCTGCCTTTGACCGATCCGCTGCGGCATCCGGGCATGTGGTGATCACGGCGACGGTCTCTGCAGGCAGCCCGACCGTCTGACCCGCTGCAAGCATTTGTACCCTGTTCAAGCTTGGCCTGTCCGAAGGAGGTGAACCATGGACACTACAAACGAGTCCGCTGCGCACGGGATTGCCAGGTCTACATCCACCTGGACCCAACGAGAGATTGTAATTGTGGCCGCCATTGGGGTGGTCTTTGGCGTGCTGTACCTGGCATGGGTGCAGATTTGGCTCTTTATCCAGGGGCTGGTCGGGCCGCTGGCGCAAGAGGTGCTGTTCGGCTTCTGGTTTGTGGCATCGGTGCTTGCGGCCTACATCATCCGCAAGCCGGGCGCAGCGTTCATTGCTGAGGTGGTGGCCGCAGTTGCCGAAGTGATGACGGGCAACCCCTCGGGCGCGATCCTGTTGTTGACCGGCGTCATCCAGGGGGCTGGCGCAGAAGTGCCGTTTGCAATCACGCGCTGGCGCAACTATCGCCTGCCTGTGCTGTTGGCGTCGGGTGCGTCCGCTGCGCTGTTTAGCTTTGTCTATAACTGGTTCCGCTTTAGCTACTGGGAGTTTGCCCCCGCGCTGTTGGTCACGATGTTTGTGCTGCGAGTGCTGAGCGGCATGCTGCTGGGCGGCTGGCTTGGGAAGTTCCTGGGGGATCGCCTGTACAACACAGGGGTGCTTGCGGGGTTAGCCCTGGACCGGGCAAAACGGGCCGCCCAACCATGACATACGTCGTCCGGGCGCACGATTTTTCGCTGCAATACCCCTATGCTGACCAACCCACGCTGCGCCATCTCTCGCTGCATCTAAAGCCCGGCGAACGGGTGCTGCTGTTGGGGCCAAGCGGCAGCGGTAAGAGCAGCCTGGCCCTCTGCCTCAACGGCTTGATCCCGCACAGTGTCGAAGCCGATGTCCGCGGCTCGATGCAGGTGTTTGGCCGGGAGACGCGTGACCTGGACCCCGCCGCTCTGGCTCGCTGCGTCGGCATGGTCTTCCAGGACCCGGAGAGCCAGTTTTGCACCCTCACCGTGGAAGATGAGATCGCGTTCGGGTTGGAAAACCTGGGCGTGGCGAGGGATGAGATGGCCCGCCGTATTGACGGGGCGCTTCAGCAGGTCGCGATGGCGGCGGAGCGAGGGACGCGGCTGGACCGGCTTTCAGGCGGCATGAAACAGCGCGTCGTGCTGGCCGCGGCGCTGGCGATGGAACCGGACCTGATGATCCTAGACGAGGCGACGTCCAACCTGGACCCGGCGGGCGCAGCCGATCTGTTCGCCCTGGTGCAGCGCATTGCGCGCGCGGCCCCGCACCGCGCCTTCCTGATGATCGAGCATCGGCTGGATGCGCTGATCAACATCATCTCGCGCGTGTGGGTGCTCGGCGAGGATGGCTGTTTGATCTATGATGCACCGCCCCGTGCTCTCTTTTTGCAGCACAGGGCATCGCTGGACGAGCTAGGGGTCTGGCAACCTACTGTGACCTCGCTGGCCCAGGCCCTGCAGGAGGCAGGCGTTGCGCCGCCGCTTCCCTGGTTAACCCTGGATGAAGCGTTGGCATGGCTGCGCCAAGCGCCCCAGGCTTGGGAAACCGCGGCAGAATGGGCACAGCCTGGTGCGGATGCCGCCGTGGAGCCGCACAGCATCCCGGTTTTAGAGCTTGAGCATGTGAGCTATACCTACCGCACCGGCGCAGCCGCGGTGCGCGATGTCAACCTGGTCGTGCGCCGCGGGGAAGTCCTGGCAGTGGTCGGCAGCAACGGGGCCGGGAAATCGACCCTGGCCCACCTGATGATCGGGCTGATCCATCCGCAGCAGGGGACGGTGCGCGTCCTGAGCCGCGACAGCGCCCACACGCCGCTTTCGACGCTCGCAGGGCTGTGCGGCTTTGTCTTCCAAAACCCGGAACACCAGTTTGTCACGGATTGCGTCTTCGACGAGATTGCGATGGGGGTGCGTGCAGAAGGGCTTGACGAGGAGACCGTTCGTCAGAGGACATGCGCGCTGCTTCGACAACTGCACCTGGCCGACAAGGAGACAGCCAACCCGTTCACGCTCAGCCAGGGGCAGAAGCGCCGCCTCAGCGTTGCCACGATGCTCACCGGCGCACGGCACATTTTGATCCTGGACGAGCCGACCTTCGGCCAAGATGCGTACAACAGCCAGGAACTGACGTCCATGCTGCGCCAACTGAATCGCGCAGGGGTCACGGTCATCCTGGTCACGCATGATATGGAGTTGGTCTGGTCGCTGGCGCAGCGGGTGGCGGTGATGGCGGATGGACGGCTGCTCAAGGTCGATACGCCAACGGCGATCTTTGCCAACCGGGACCTGTTGCGCCAGGCGCGCCTCCAACCCCCTGCGCGTGCAGTGGTGGCCTATGCGGTCAAAGCGATGGCAGCCCATGCTGCGCGATACCCGCTATGGTAACGACGCTGTTTTCCTACTACGAACAAGACGCCTTTCTGCAGCGCCGCAATCCGGCGATAAAGTTGGCGATCTCGCTCGGCCTGATGTTCGTGGCAACAGCTTTATTTGATGCCTGGACGCTGGCGCTGATCACCCTGATCGTGGTGATTGCTACCTGGCGGCTGGGGCAGGTGCCGCTTTCTGCATTGCTGCGCGGGATGCTGCCGTTTCTGCTGCTGGGACTGGGCTACCTGTGGATGAATGTACTCTTTCCCCGCGCCGGTGATGCGCCGGTCACCGTGCTTTGGCGGCTGGGGCCGCTGCGCGTGGTCGCAGAAGGTATCGAAACAGGGGTGGCGCTCACAGCCCGCGCCCTGTGTTTTGGCGCGTCCTCGCTCTTTTTTGTGACGACTACCGCGCCTGCCGACTTTATCCTCAGCCTGATCCACCAGTTCCGCCTCAACCCGCGGGTGGCCTATGGCATTCTGGCGGCCTACCGCTTCCTGCCGCTGCTAGACACCGAGTTGACCCAGATCCGGGCCGCGCACCGTCTGCGCGGCGTGGGTGAGGGGCAGGGCGTGCGCGGCAAGGTGCAGCAGATCCACCGCTATACCATTCCGCTGCTGGCAAGCGCCATTCGCAAAGCAGACCGGGTCTCATTGGCGATGGAATCCCGCGGGTTTGGCGGCACGCGCCCGCGCAGCTACTATCGTGTGCTGCGGACAGATGGGTCCGATTGGCTTTTGGCCCTGGCTGCGATCCTGGCCCTGACCGTGATCCTGTGGGCCAGTTGGCAGTTGGGCCTGATCCGGACCTGGCACGGAGGACTTGGGTATTAGCGCCCGGTCGCCTGGTCTGACAAAAATGACTTGACGGCACGGCGTATGTATGATAGCCTCTCGCCAAACATCGGCAGCGTTCCGTTCCTGTATTTGACATAATAATCGCTTTCGTCCCGTCGAGCGTGGTGGCGCGTCCGGCGTGCCCATCACCCCTACCCCTGTTGTGTGACCGCATATGCCTGCCCAGGCTGAATTGGCGGCAAATCCCTTTGTGATTGCATCAAGCTCGCGTTTGTTGCCGAGGGTGTAGTCGAACAACTGAACATGGCGGCTGGCCTTTCTCTGCGGGGGGTGCAGCCTGAATGTCGCAGGTTCATCCCGGCCCGATCCTGCAATGTACGCTCTGGTAACGGTATGCAGTGCTGTTCTTGTGCGATGCGTTGTGTTGGTATGGTATCGCCGTGTTTCCCGTCGAGCGTCACAGTTAACCCATCAATCCCCACATGGAGGCCGAGCTTTCCGGCGGAGAACCGTGTACGGCGAGTGTTGTGCGGTAAGGAGGGGACTTCTCGCTCATGCGCGTTCTATTTGTGGAAAGGCAGATCGACTACGAGCCGCAAGGCATTATGCAGCTTTCTTCTGTGCTCAAACAGGCCGGTCATGAGGTGGAGATCGCCATTGCCGCCCAGGAGGACCCTGTCCAGGTAGCGAAGGAGTATCAGCCGGATATCCTGGGCTACAGCGTGATGACCGGATCGCAGCGTTATTATCTTGATCTCAACATGCAGATTCGCGAGGCACTCAACGGGCATCCTGTGACCTCGGTCTTTGGCGGGCCGCACCCCACCTTTTTCCCTGAGATGATCGAAGAACGCGGCGTCAACGGCGTCTGTGTGGGCGAGGGGGAAGGCCCCATCGTCGATCTGGCGAATGCGCTGGGCAACGGCGGGCTGAAACCCGACATCCCCAACTGGTGGTTCAAGATCGATGACGAGATCGTGCGCAACCCGGTGCGCCCGCTGGAACGTGATCTGGGGGCGCTGCCCCTGCCCGACCGCGAACTGATCTACAAGAAGCATGAATACAGCCGCAATGCCTATATCAAGCGATTTATGGGGTCGCGCGGCTGTCCCTACCAATGTACTTATTGTTTTAATCACGCCTATTATCAGATCTATAAGCGCGAACGGCGCGGCAACCAGCGGCCTGTGGACAAGATCATCGAGGAGGCGTTGTGGGTGCGCGCCAACTGGCCGCTGCAGTATGTCTTTTTTATCGACGACCTGTTCATCATCTATGACGACTGGCTGGAGGAGTTTGCCGAGAAGTGGCCCAAGCAGGTCGGGCTGCCCTTTTTCTGCAACGTGCGCGCCGACCTGCTGGTGCGCGGGCCGCACAAGGTGGACTTGCTGGCAAAGGCGGGCGCGTTTACGGTCAGCATGGGCATCGAAGCGGCCAATGACCGCATCCGCACCGACCTGCTCAAACGCCATATGACCCGTGACCACATCATCCAGGCGGGCAACCTGCTGCGCAATGCTGGTATCAACGTGACCGCGACCAACATCCTGGGCCTGCCCTCCGGCACGTTGGAAGACGATATTGACACGATGCGTCTCAACGCCGAGGCGCGCATCTCCTATGCCCAGGCCTTTATCTTCCAGCCCTATCCGGGGACGGAATTAGGCCAGTACACGATGACCGGCAACTTCGTGGCGGACACGTTCAACTTTGACGATATCGCTTCGATCTCATGGGAGCGTTCGACGCTGACGTTTGAGGCGGATGAGAAACGCCAGATCGAACACCTGCAACGGTGGTTTGCTATCGGCGTGGAGTATCCGTGGCTGGAGCCGCTGATCCGCCGCCTGATCAGACTGCCGCACAACAAACTTATCGATGGGTGCTATTGGTGGATTCACAAGTTATTCAAGGGGTATTTGCTCAACCACCGCGTGCACCCCATCCGGCGTGACCCGCGCGCCTTGTTCAAGGCGGCTGTCCAGTTTATGCGGATGAACGCCTGAGACAGTAGACCCTGCCAGGTTGCAAGCCTGTCCTACAAAATCACGCACAAGTCAGGGAGAATTGAGGCGACCGGCGCTTTGTGGGTGCCGGTCGCCTGGTATCGACACGTTCAAATCAGGGTGCGCATCCGCAAGATCGCGCCGCCTACCTGCTCCAACGCCTGCGCGATCTGCGGCTTGCCTTCGTGTTTCAACTGCTCAATCGAGTGGTTGAGTACCGAGAAAAACGTGCCGTCGAAGCGCGAGAGGTTGTAGGAGATCAGGCGGGTCACCTCCTGTTCGTTCGGCGCTTTGAGCATGGCTCGGATCAGTTCCAACGCTTCCTCTTGGGTCATATCGCCTCCTGGGTCACTCCCTCGACATGCGCCAGCATCCCGCCCGATTGACCCGCGCCTGCGGCGTCAGGGCTGGCGGGAAGTGTGTGCCTTGCGACCGTACAGCCACAGCCCGCCGACAAGCAGCAGGCTCACCCCACTGATCACCGCGCCGGTGGTGCGCGCCGGTGTCGTGCCCATCCACACGTCGATCTGGTGCTGTCCTGCGGGGAGATCAATTTCCATCAGACCGTGGGGGGGAGAGACGCGGTAGGATACCCGGTCTCCGTTCACCTTTACCTGCCAGCCGGGGAAGGCATAGAGGCGGATCTGGAGCGTGCCCGGCTCAGCCATCTCGACCTCACCGTTGAAGGCATGGCCTAGGCTGGTCTGACGCACGACCGTTCCCTGCCCTGTGGTGACGGCAAAGCGCGCCAGCGCATCGCGTGAGTAATCGGCGGCAAGATACTGATCGGTCATTGGGGATCGGGTCGTGCGTTGCTCGACAAACTGCGTGGTGGCGATCATGTCGGGGTGTTCTTGCTCAAACTCCATGACCGCCCGGCCATCTTCGCGCCACGCTTCTATGGGTTGCAGGGCTTCAGGTCTGCTGTAGGGGACGCTCGCCAGGCAGACCAGCAAGGCCATGACCAGCAGCCCTTCCTCACCCACGGGCGGCTGGCCGAGCGCGCGGGCGTGTCGTATGACTTGCCCAACCGCCAGCCCGCCCAGCGCACTGGCGCAGAAGATGACAAGCCCCAACAGCCGCCAGGGAAACTGCACCACGTCCAACATGGGGACATTGTCCCACAAGAGCGCCGCCGCCGGGGTCATGCTGGCCATCAGCGCCAGCGAAGATCCCAGCAAAAAGGCCATCAGCCAATGGGGGCGGTTGACCCCGTCCGCCGCTTCTGTAGAGGAGGATCGACGCGCCCCTGCAACCCACGGTGAGAAGATCAAGTAGCCTGCTGCACACATGAGAAAAACCATCAGCGCGCCGAGTTGAAAGCCCATCCCGTCGTTGGCCCCATTCGGGTCATCCGAGTAGCCATAGCCCCAGAACGGGCTGAAGAACTGGCCCCAATGCACCCAGTGGCGCGTATAGTTGTAGGTGTCGCGCGTCCATTCTTCCTGCACCAACAGTGGGCCTTCCGCCAAGAGCGGGATCAAGAATGCCGCGGCCATCAATCCCCCCGCAACGCCAGCCGCCGCGGCCAGTAGCGTGCGCTGGACGACCGGCGCTAGGCTGTGGGACAGGCGCGTTTCCCACCACGTCATGCCCAACAGAAAGAGGACAAAGCCCACCAACAGCGGTGTAAAGGCGACCAGGGCAAAGGAGTGGGTCAGCAGCAGCCCGGCGTAGGTTAAGGCGGCGACGGCCACGCGTCCCTGCCATCCTGCATCCAGGCCGCGAGAGATGAGGCGGTAGAAGGCTAAAAAGACCCACGGGAACCAGGCCAGCAGCATGGTTTCGGCGTATGCGGCGCGCACATAGATATCGAGCAGGTGATAGGGCGCGTAGGTGTAGAGCAGCGCGGCCACCACGCCGCACATCGAGGCCATGCCGGGCGACACGGCCGCTTGATCCACTCGCGCGCGCTGTAGGGTGGGTGTTTCTAGAAGCCAGCTACGAACCAGGCTGTACATACCCCACGCGCCGCCCAGGAATCCCAACCCCCAGGCGATCTTGACGGCCTGCGTCACGCCCACACCCAACAGCACAAAGAACTCCGCTACGTAGAAGGCTAGGGGCGCTTGCACCAGGAAAGTAGGGTAGCCATAGCCCTGGTTGTGGTGCATGGCCCAGCGCGGCCATAGCGCACCGCTGCGGATTGCCTCGTCGAACATGCTGA
Organism: uncultured Litorilinea sp.; assembly: GCA_964649925.1. Lineage (GTDB taxonomy): Bacteria > Chloroflexota > Anaerolineae > Caldilineales > Caldilineaceae > QEUY01. The sequence goes on along the minus strand of CAZYQJ010000108.1, from coordinate 34 downwards.
CATAGAAGACGCTGTGACGGCCATCATGCGCGCC
>CAZYQJ010000107.1:0-11384 GCA_964649925.1 uncultured Litorilinea sp. | reverse complement strand
AAAGCAGTTCGCGCCCTGGCACATCCGCCGGGGTCACCGGCGCAGCAACCAGATGGCGCGGGAAGAGGATGCTCCGCTGGGCGGTATAGAAGTACCCTGCATAGAGCAGATAGAGCAGGGCAATCACCGCCAGCACCACGATCAGGAAACGTATCATCCAGCTAAGTCCCCACCCTAGGCCGGATGCTGGCCTAGCCTGTCGATTCCTCAACGGAAATCTCCACATCAACGCTCATGCCCCAGCGCAGCGCAGGCGGCTGCTCGTCGAGATGGACGGTCACGCTGTAGACCACATCGCCGCCGATCACGCTGGCTTGCAGGGCGATGCTCGCCACCCGGCCTGGAATCTGTTCGTTCAACGCCTGGACAAAGACCGTAACGGGCTGGTCAATGGCGACACGCACCACGTCGCGCTCGCTGAGGTCCGTGGTTTCCACCTGCAAGCGGCTCAAATCGGCCAGCACCAGCACGACCTGGCCGGGCTGCACCAACTCGCCCGGGCTGACGTCAAGCGAGGTGACCGTGCCCGCAAAGGGCGCGCGCAGTTGGGTAGCGGCCAGGTCGGCCTCGGCGCGGCGCAGCGTCGCTTCGGCTTCGGCGACCGCGGCAGCCGCGGCGGCGATGGTCTCCTCGCGCGGCCCTGCGGTCAGCAGGTCAACTTCGGCCTGGGCGCTTTGCACCTGCGCTTCGGCTTCCGCGATCTGGCCGGACGTGGCCGGGTGGAGCAGTTGATCCAGGGCAGCCCGGGCATGGCGCACTTGTGCTTCGGCTGCGGCGACCACCGCTTCATCCGGCTCGGCATAGAGCATGTCCAGCCGTGCCTGCGCCGCGGCCAGATCGGCCTGCGCGGCGGCGATGGCCTCCGGTCGCGATGCTTCCAGGAGTTGCGCCAGGAGGGCTTGGGCCGCGGCCAGGCGCGCTTCCGCCGCCGCGACTTCCTGCGGGCGCGGCCCGGCCTGGAGTTCGGCCAGTTGCGCCTGGGCCTGTTGAAGTACGGCTTCGGCCTGCGCCACCGCAGCGTTCGCGGCCGCGCTGTCCAGCTCGACCAACACCGCGTCCGTTTCCACCACATCGCCCACCGCCACGGTGACCGTCAACACGCGGCCCGCCACGACAAAGCTCAAGTGGGCATCCGTCATGGGCGCGACCTTGCCCGAAGCACGCACCGTCGGGCCGGAGGCTGTCCCCACCGGCGGGAGCGGGGTTGCTGCCGGGGTTGGGGTGGGCGTGGGTTCATCTGCGCACCCAGCCAGCACCATCCCTGCCGCCAGCAGCCATACCAGGATCGCCCACCAACCGGACGTGCCCAACCTAGGGCGAAACGCCCCTCGTTCGCACATGCAATCACTCCTCAGCGGGTTGCCGCGTGGACAGCCGTCGCACCGGCAGCGCGCTCGGTCTGGACATTGCCGTCGGCGCTGATGCCGTCATCTACAACCTGGCCGTCACGCATCTGGACGATCCGCCGCGCAAACTTCATCACGCGCGGGTCGTGGGTGGCAAAGATGAACGGCGTGCCCGTCTGCTCGTTGAGCCGCTGCATAATCTCCATCGCCTGTTCGCCGTTGGCGGTATCCAAGTTGGCGGTCGGTTCGTCGGCCAGCACGATCAACGGGCGCGGGGCCAGGGCGCGCGCAATCGCCACGCGCTGCTGCTCGCCGCCGCTCATTTGAGCGGGACGGTGCTGGATGCGGTGCGCCAGCCCCACCGCGTCCAACATTTCCATCACCCGGTCGTGCCGTTCTTTGGCGCTCAGCCCGCTCAACAGCAAGGGCAGTTCAACATTTTCATAGGCGTTGAGCACCGGCACCAGGGCAAAGAACTGGAAGATAAAGCCGATCACCTGACGCCGCACATCGGCGCGCTGGTCGGCGCTGAGGTGGGTCACATCCTGCTGATTGATGAAAACTCGCCCACTGTCGGGCCGGTCGAGACAGCCCATCATCTGCAGCAGCGTGGTTTTGCCCGAACCGGACGGGCCGACGATGGCGGTGAATTCGCCCTCGTCAATGGTCAGGCTGACGCCGTTGAGGGCGCGCGTTTCCATCTCGCCGATCCGGTAAATTTTTGTCACCTCTTCAACACGGATAATTTCCATTGATGTCACTCCCAAGAAAAGAGCGCAACGCGCTATTGAAATCGCAAGGCCTCGGCAGGCTCGCGGCGCGCCGCAAACCAGGCAGGGTAGAGCGAGGCCAACAAGATGATGACCAGCGTCCAAAAGGCGAGCATGGCGAACGTGCCGGGCACGAATTTGCCGTGTACGGTGCTGCCCATGGCGATCCCTTCGGCGGTTACACCCATCTCGCCGATATCGATCCCCACCATTGCCAGATAGGCCACCCCAGCGGAGCCAAGCACAAGCCCCACAGCCAGTCCGGCCAGCCCCAAGATCAGGGCTTCAAGCAGAAACATCAGCATGATCTGGCGGCCCTTCATGCCCAGCGCGGCCAGGATGCCCATCTCACGGATGCGCTCAAAAACGGACATCAAGAGCGTGTTGGCGATCACCACCGCCACCACCAGCATCACGATCACGTCCAGGATGTAATAAAAGATCATGGCGCTATCCATCGTCTGCAGCAGGACCTGGTTCATGTCGCGCCAGGTGAGCGTGTCCAGGCCCGGTGCGGCCAATGCTGCGGCCACAGCGTCGGCATCTGCCTGGTTGTGGAGCCGCATGCGGATGGCACTGGCGTGCCCATCAGTGCGCGTGAAGGTCTGGGCGCGCGCCAGCGGCATCAGGATAGCGTTGTCGTCATAGCCGGGGATGCCGGTGGAAAACAGCCCGCGCACGGTGAAAATCGCCTCATCCGGCTCGCCGTCGGCGTTGACCACCATCAGGTTGACATTCTGCCCCAGGGCAATCCCCAGTTCATCGGCCACGCGTGTGCCGATCAGGATGCCGCCGCGGTCGTCGGGCGCCAGGAAAGTTCCGGCAACCATTGCCTCCTGGATCGGCGCATAGATGGACGAGGCAGGGTCGATGCCGTAAAGCTGCATCCCGGTCGAATCCTCAGCCGTGTTGAGGATGGCCGTCGCCCACAGCACCGGCGTGGCCGCCTGCACCTGAGGCAGTTCGGCGGCGCGCGCCGCCACCTGTTCCGGATCGTCGATCAAGTCTTCCCACTTCAGGCTTACCTGCTCTTCCGAATAGGATTCGGCGCGCACCTGCACATGGCCGGTACGCAGGCGAATGTCATTCTGCACCGTTTCGTCGATGATCCCGGCGATCCAACCGTTCAACAAGATCAGGAGCGCCAACCCCAACGCGACCGCCAGCAGCGACAGGATCGAACGCCGCCGGTTGCGTCCCAGGTCTCGATAGGCGATCACCCATAACTTAGCCAAGGCCATTGTGCTCTCTCCCTTGCCGACTATACATGATGCAACGCCTCTGCCGGTTCCTGGTGTGCCGCCTGCCAGGCTGGATAGAGCGAGGCCAGCGCCGCGATCACAGCCACGGCCACCCCACGCCCCAGAATCGTTCCCGGCGTCACCACGGGGGTGATGCTGGTGCCCATCAAGGCGGTGATTTCGCCCATGCCAGCAACCGCCTCAAACTGGATTCCACCTGCCTGGCGCACACCCCAGATCAGCAGCAGACCCAATCCACAGCCGATCAGTGCCCCCACCACGCCGATCAGCGCGCCTTCCATGAGAAACAGCCCCATGATCTGGCGGCCCTTCAGCCCCAGCGCGGCCAGCACGCCCATCTCACGCGTGCGTTCAAAGACGGCCATCATCATCAGGTTCAACACGCCAATGCTGGCGATGAGCAGCACGACAAAGCTAAAAAAGATGGTGACCGTGCCCTTGATGTCCATGGTCTGGCGCATCTCCGGGCGCAAGGTATCCCACGTATCGACCTCGGCCCCTGGGAAGGCTGCGGCCAGCGCGGGCAGGACCTGCCCTTCCTGGCCCACTTTATCCAGGACAACCGTCACTTCAGTGACCTGGTCGCGCAGGTTATAGAGCAGTTGCGCTTCGGGCAGCGTGATAAAGAGCATGCGTTTTTCGGCCTCAGGCATGCCCAGATCGTAGATGCCGACCACGGTCATGGTGCGCTGGCGCATCTGCTCGTTGGTATCGCGGCCCACCAGGGTCACGCGCTCGCCCACCGTCACGTTGAGCAGGTCGGCCAGCCCCTGGCCGATGAAGACGGCATCGGCATCTTCGGGCAGCAGATAGCGCCCTGCCACAATGTTCTCAGCCTGGATGCTGTGCGCTTCTTCGACCGCTGGTTCAAGTCCAGTGATCGAGACAGGAAACGCGCCTTCGCGGCTGCTGACCAACCCGCTGGTGTTGATGCGCTTGGCCGCGAGCAAGACCTGCGGTTGGGCGCGCGCCGTTTCCACAATCGCATCGGCGTTGTCCAACGGCAGCAGCGGCAGCCGGTTGGCCTTTTCCCGGAAACCAGGCGCGTGTACCTGGATGTTGCCGCCGTAGAGCCGCACCGCATTGCCAAAGATCGCCTGGTCTGACCCCTGGATCAGCCCCCCCATAAAGAGCAGCAGGATCAAACCGAGCACGATCGCGATCAGCGCGATGCCGGTGCGCCGCCAGTTGCGCCACATATTGCGCCAGGCGAGTTTAATCGTCTTGAGTTGATAGGAAACCGGCGTGCCCCGCGGTGCAGCCGTTTGCGCCAGCGGCACTCTGGGGGTCATGGTCTTGACCGATTCGCTCATGCCTCCACCTCCTGATGAATGGGAGCGGCCGTTTCGGTGCGATTCGCGCCCATTCCACGTTCGAGAATATCCATCGTCTGCTCCAGGATGCGCACCACGTCCGGGTCTTCCATAAAGGCACGATCGCGATGGATCGCCGCTTGGCTGCCCGCGCGCCCCATCAGATACTGGCCCAACCCGGTGAAGACGGTTTCAAAGAAAAATGCCGCCAGTGCGTCGTCGATCTCCGGCGCAATGTCACCCTGTTCCTTGCCCCTGGCAACCAGACGGGCGAAAAACCGGCGCGTCTCTTGCTGGACACGTTCAGCGAACTTCTTTGGGAAGCCGGTCTGGTTGAACGCCCGGTAGCCGACCCGCATGAGTTCCTGATTGGCTAACTCAAACTGCACGCCCGACCGCACGATCCAGTGCATATATTGAAAGATACCCGTGTGCGCCGGGTCGGGTTGATCCATGGAGAAGGCTTCCATCTTCTTCTGGGTGATCAGATCGAGCAGATAGACATAGAGGTCTTCTTTGTCCTCAAAGTACTGGTAGAAACTGCCCTTGGCGATCCCGGCCCTGGCGACGATGCGCGAGATCGAAACCTCGGCGTAGTCGTTGCTGCCAAACTCCTCAATCGCGATGGCGGTGATGCGCTCACGTTTTTCATCCGGCAGGTTGAAAAATGTCTCTTTTGGCATAGGCCCATCCTTGCAAGCTATTGTGACTGCTGCGTCACATGACTGTCCAGTCATATGACCGCGTAGTCACATGGTACGCTCAAAGAGGCCGCGTGTCAAGAGGGTCATGCCCTTCGCGAGGCATCCACCGGCGCAGCGGTCGAGGTTTATCAAGTGGCTGGAAAAAAGAATGCCCAGACTGGATCAGCCTGGGCATGCTTTCAAGATGAGTTGCGGCCTAGGGAGTTCGCGTCCCCAAGCGGAGGGCCAACCCGGCGACGGTGATCAGCCACATGCAATACGCCACCACCAGGATGCGGTTGGCCCAGCCGACCACCATGCCGGGGCCGAATTCACCGCCGGTTTGGGCAAGTCCAACCATGACCGCCGCCGTCATCAACACCACGCCGAGCCAGGTCAGAAGGGCCGCCCACAGAAGCGAGCGGCGCGCCCGCGACCAGGCAGGGTTGCGCGCCAGGCTGAGGCTGATCAAGAGCGCGGCGATTGGGAAACTGTTCATGCCGATCAGCCCCGATAGATCATGCAGGCTATGATTTACATCCCAAATGACAGACATGCCCATGCCGAGCGCCGCCGCGATCAGAAAGCCCAGCCCGATTTTGCCTCCGGTCGTCCGTACTTGCGACTTGATAGCGAAGCACAGCGCCGTGCAACTCAGCGCCCAACTCAAAAACAGAAGCGCCAATATCCACCCGTAGTCCCCTAACGCATACTCGCTGACCATACGCCACGAGGGATCTAACTCCGGGCTGAGCAGATGCAGCGCGGCCAGCAGCCCCAGAACAAGCGCAGCGGTTGCCAATGACCAGCGCGCCGCCAGCAGCGAGATCGTCGGCAACACCGTGATCGAAGTTGCTTGTTGCATCAGTCTCTCCTTTCTAATCCCTGCTCCAAAGGGAATCCGGCTTAGCCAAACGGGCTTACCGTGTCTGTTCGCGTACAGGCGTAAAAGCAGCCAAAATAAAGCACGCCAATATGAGCAACAGCAATGCAGGGCGGTAGTCGGTGGCGAGGGTCTGTTTAAACCAGGCGACGTCAGCCGCCGAAAGGGTGTGCGTTGAGATCTCGAGCCGCATCTCGGCATAGACCAGATAGGTCCAGATACGCATCACGAGATACAGCCCCACGCCGATGAGACTATACATCCGGCGTTTGCGGTCAACGTGCCAGTTCGAAAACACGACAAGAAGCATGACAAGCAGTTCCAACAGGCTGTTGAGGACGATGTAGAATGGAACAGCGGGCTGCATGAGCGCGGACAGACCGGCATAGGTCATCGACAGTTCGTCCACAGCGGCCAGCATCATGGCAATGTACATATAGCCTGCGCCCGCCATGGGCCCGACTGCCATGATGCTCACAAACACGGATGCATTGGCTAGCCGCTTGTGCCATGTTGCGCGGCGCATCAGCGGCTGCGCCGCAAGGCCCACGAGAAAAGCCCAGACCAAACCGGCTCCGGCCAATCCCACCACGCCTGGGAGTCCAAATGGCAGCAGCGTGCCGTAGGAGCCAAAAATCACCATTGCGAACAGGGCCGCGAGCCAATAGGGCGCGCGCATCGGGTTGCCATCGTTGCGGAGGCTGGCAGCCATCGTACTGCTCAAGAAGTTTGCCATCCTTGTTCCTCCTGGCTATACTGTTAGTACAACACTCACGATACTAGAAAATCTATTATCTAGATTTTCGAAATATATCATCGATATCCTTGATCGTCAAGAGCCAAAACCATGTCACAACGCCAAGCATTGATCGATGCCCTAGGCAGAGCAGTGAACGCCTATCAACGCAGTACCGATGCCCTGGACGATGCCGTGGCCGATCATCTCGGCATTAATCGTACTGACCTGCGCTGCTTGGATTGGTTGTTCGACGGCCCGATGTCCGCCGGGCAGCTTGCCGAAGCCACCAGCCTGTCATCGGCGGCGATGACTACGTTACTCGACCGGCTGGAAGCCAAAGGACTCGTCCGGCGCGTACGCGCCACGACCGACCGTCGTAAAGTGCTGGTCGAAATGACCGAGCGTAGCCGGCAGCTTGCCGCCGAGTTGTACGGGCCGATTGCCGTTGAGGGCGCTGCCCTCCTTGAACACCTTTCCGATGCTGAACTGGCGCTGCTGCGTGATTATCTGGTAACGGCGCGCGCCCTGACGGACAGACACTGTGCGCGCATCCGCAAGCTATCGCTCGACCCGGACTAGCAGGTGGTGAAGGCGGCCATGACCAGGCTGCGTTGGCGCTATATTGGGCGCGCCCTATGGATTTACCGCGCGCGCACAGCGCTGATCATTCTCTCAGTGGCTGTGGGCCTCTTTGCCTTTGGCATGATCGCCGGGTCGGCCTATATGCTGCGCACTGAACTGCCGGTGCGTTATCAGGAAGTCATCCCCGCCAGTGCCGTCCTCCACACCAGCCCATTTGATGTAGATCATGTGGACGCCATCCGGCGCATGCCTGAAATCGGGGTCGCCGAAGGTCGTGCCCACCAACTGATGCAGTACCAGGCTCCGGCGGGCGAATGGCGCGATCTGGAGCTTTTTGCGCTGCAAGACTATCAGGACACGCGGGTCAACATTGTCCGCCCGTCCCAGGGGGTCTGGCCGCCGCCTGACCATGAGGTGCTGCTCGAACGCAATTCGCTGGCACAGGTAGGGGTGAATCTGGGCGACGCGCTCGTGGTGGAAAACAGCCTGGGGAACCAGCGCAGCCTGCCCATTGTGGGCCTGGTCCACGACATGAACCAGGCTCCGGCGCAGATCACGGGGGTTCCCTATGCCTATGTGACGCGCGAGACGCTGGCCTGGTTGGGGCTGCCGCGCACCTTCAACGAATTGCACATCGTGGTGGCGGAAGGGCGTGACGACAAGGCGCATATCACACAGGTCGCGCAAACGGTAGCCGACAAGCTGGAACGCGGCGGGCTGACCGTCTACTGGACAGAGGTTCCCGAACCGGGCAAACACTTTGTCGACGACTTTCTGCCGACGATCCTGACCATCTACGGGACGCTGGGCATCCTGGCGCTGGTCTTGAGCGGTTTTATTGTGATTAACGTCATCGGTGCGCTGCTCACCCAGCAGACGCGCCAGATCGGGATCATGAAGGCGGTGGGGGCGCGTTCGATCCAGATTGCCGATATCTATCTCCGCATGGTGCTTTGCTTTGGGGTGGGTGCGCTGATTGTAGCCATCCCCTTAAGCACCCTGGCGGCGCGTGCCTCTTCGCAGTTTATCGCCGGACAATTGAACTTCGACCTGATCGACTTAAGGCCTGCCCCGCTGGTGTTGGCGCTGCAGGTTGTCGCCGGGCTGCTCGCGCCGCTGGCGACCGCGATCTGGCCCATTCTCTCGACGGTACGCAAGACCGTACGCGAGGCGTTGCAGGATACGGGGCTGGAGGGCGAAGCCCCTGCCGCCCACCCTATCGCCAGCCATCTCCTGGCTGTGCAGCAGCGTTTGCCGCTGTCGCGCCCGCTGCGGTTGTCGCTGCGCAATACATTCCGCCGCCGCGGGCGGCTGGTGCGGACGTTGATCCCGTTAATTTTGAGCGGCGCGCTCTTTATGAGCGTTCTCAGCCTGCGCGCCTCGTTCTTCCGTACGCTCGAAGAGATGTTGATCGAGCGCGGTTTTGACGTGCAACTCCAACTCAGCCAGCCCAGCAGCATTCGCCGGGTTGAACATGAGGTCACCCAGGTGGATCAGATCGCGGCGGTGGAAAGCTGGATGGTGAGCGAGGCCATCCCAGTGCATGGCGACGGCAGCGAAGGCGACAGCCTGATCCTCTATGCACTGCCCGCGGCGACGGAGGTCTTTCAGCCCAACATGGTTGCGGGAAGGTGGCTGAAGCCGGACGATACCAATGCCATTGTCGTGCCCGCCAGCCTGGCCTTTGTAGAGCCGGATATCACGCTGGGCAGTTCCGTCACGCTGCGCCTGGGCAACGACGAGCAGACCTGGCAGGTCGTCGGCATCAACCAGGTCTTTCAGCCCCCGCTGGCCCCGGCCATGGTCTATGCCAGCCAAACCGGCTTCTGGCAGCAGATGGGCGGCTATGGCAGGACCAATATGGTGCGTATCTTGACGACGACGCACGATCTCCAGACCCATCGCGCCGTCGCCCAAGCCGCAAAAGACCGGCTGCAAGCCGCGGGCATTCAGATTCGATCCACCCAGACCGGCAGCGAAGACCGCATCACCCTCACCGAGCGTATGAACCTGATCACGGTTATCCTGGTGAGTATGTCCTTTTTGCTGGCGACGGTAGGCAGCCTGGGGCTGATGGGGACCATGAGCATCAATGTGTTGGAGCGGCGGCGCGAGATCGGGATCATGCGCGCCATCGGCGCGTCCGACCGGATCATTGTCCGCCTCTTTGTGGTCGAGGGGGTCTTGATCAGCGTGATCTCCTGGGCCGGGGCCATGCTGGTATCGCAGCCAATGAGCCGTTTGATGAGTGCCCAGTTGGGCATGACCTTCGCCAAACAGCCCCTCACCTACATCTATGACCTGCGCGCGCCCGCGCTCTGGCTGGTCATCATCGTCGTGGTGGCTGCGCTGGCGAGCCGTGTGCCCGCTGCCAGCGCAGCGTCGATCACCGTCCACGAAACGCTGGCCTACGAGTGACGCCCCTGATCCAAGGGCTGACTTTCCCAGCAGGCGGGCGCGCCGGACATGCCGCGATCGTCGCTAGGTTGACATCAGATTGACAGCCGCCAGTCTTGCATCACATGCGGGTTTCAGGCATAGTAATACACATATAGGGGTATTCAATCGCGGGCGGGGAGGACCGCGCATGACGTGTACAAGACGGCAGACCTACACGGAGCATCTCATGGCAAAAAAGGTTCTTGTACGCAAATTTTGCACAGCCTGTAACGGTCGGGGCAAAATCTACGCAGGACGGGAGGAGTTCGAATGCGCCTTTTGTGGCGGGAAGTGGTACGTCGAAGAGGAAGTCGAAGTCGAAGACGATAACCACAAGAAGTCAAAATCTGCTAGGCATGTGTACCCTGCTCTCTGGTAAACGTTGCAGAGAACGTCCGTTTCCACCTCAGCTTTTATCCATCCTATCTTGATCCAATCCAAGAGCGCCCACCACCCGTCACCGCAACCGGGTGATGAGCGCTTCCCCATCGGATGCGACCGGGCTACCCCTTCAACCCTGTCGTGACGATCCCCTGGACAAAGTACTTCTGCCCCACAAAGAAGAGGATCAGACAGGGCAGCGCCATCATGATGGCGGCGGCCATGAGCAGGTGGTCTTGCGGTCGCGAGACCACTGCCGACCCCTGGGCCATGGCGCTCTGGAAGTAGCGCATCCCCACGGCGACCGTATACTTGTCCTCGCGGGTGAGGAAGATCAGCGGGGCCAAGAAGTTGTTCCACTGGGTAATAAAGCCCAACGTCGCCATGGTGGCAATGGCCGGTTTGCAGAGCGGCACCAGGATCTGCCAGAGGACGCGCCAGCTATTGGCCCCATCCAACTTGGCGGCTTCATCCAGGTCGAACGGGATGCCCAACATAAACTGGCGCATCAGGAAGATGTTGAACGCGCCGCCGCCCAACCAGGCCGGAACGATCAGCGGTAGATAGGTGTTGATCCAGCCCAACTCCTTGAAGAGCAAGTAGGTCGGGATCAGCGTCACCTCTACGGGCAGCATCATGGTCGCCAGCGTGACATAGAAGAAGAAATCGCGCCCCGGCACACGGAAGCGCGCAAAGCCATAGCCGACCAGCGTGGCCGAGATCACCGTCCCCAACAGCGCCCAGAAGGTGACAACCACGGAATTCCACATCCAACGCATAAAGGGCACGGTGGTGGAGGCTTCGATATAGTTGGAGATAAACTGCGGCGCTTCGGGCCAGAAGGTGGGCGGATAGCGATACAACTCGTTGATTGTCTTGCCCGAACTGACCACCGTCCAGAAAAACGGGATCATCGACGCCACCGCGCCGATGGCAACCACAAGATAGAGCAGCGTGCGCTGGCTGATCCGCATCATGCGCCAGGA
>CAZYQJ010000106.1:0-11411 GCA_964649925.1 uncultured Litorilinea sp. | reverse complement strand
TTGAACCCGCCGATCAGCGAAATGACGTTGCTGTAGCCCATCTCCTTGAGGTTGCGCGCCGCCAGCGCCGACCGTACACCCCCGGCGCAATAGACGACCACCGGCTTGTCACGTTCGGGCTGATGCTGTTCGATCTGCAACTCCAAAAAGCCGCGCGGGATAAATGTCGCGCCGGGCAGATGGCCCTGCACAAACTCATCGCGTTCACGCACATCCACCAGGGTAACCTCTTCACCGCTCGCAAGCCACTGGTTGAGTTCCTGGGGCGTGATCTCCTGAATTTCTTGTTTCGCCAGTTGCACCAACTGGTCACGATTGAGACGGGTCATACCGTTTGCTCCTGGGATTAGGCTGCGCCCCCGGCCATGGCCGGGACGATGGATACCCGGTCTTCCGCAGTGACGGGCGTTTCCAGCCCTTGCAGGCTGCGGATTTCGTCGTCATTGAGAAAGATATTGATAAAACGCTTGACGTTGCCGCTGTCGTCCAGCAGTTTTTCCGAGATGCCAGGGTACTGCGCATCCACCGCTGCCAGCACGCCGCCGATGTTGGGTGCATCGACGACGACCTTGGCATTGCCGCCGGTGAGCCTGCGGAGCGGGGTCGGGACAAATACAGTCGCCATGAACTACTTCTCCTTGATGTGGCTGTGAATCCGGTGTGACTAGCTGAGTAAATAAACAAAACCGAGTCCATCCAGCGATGAACTCGGCGAGAAAGTCTTGCTATGCAGAGAGGGGATGCCAGGGTCAAGAAAAGGTGTCTAGCTGGCCTGCGGGCGGATGGGCCGTGACATTCACCGCGCCGGTTGCCGCCTGCAATTCTCTCTGTTGTGAGCCTTCATCTTCGCAACGCCGCTCATCGCTTGCCGTTCGAGTCCGCGGGGCAACCAGCGCCGTGCTGGTGGCACCCGCTAACGACACGAGCAACAGGATCGAGTGCAGTTGAAGCGAAGATTCAAATACATAGACTAGAGTCTAGGACCTCACTCCATAATAGGACAAAGCCAGAAAGGCTGCAATTTGGGCGCTAGTATAGCCGCGCCATGATGCTTTGTCAATGTCGGTCGCTACGAAAAAGCAACTACCGCACAGTATGGCAGAATTGCACCGTGATGATCGTGGCGAAGCTTACAGAGCGTCATCCACCATGACCAGCGGCAGGAACAGCGTTGGGTCGCCAATCGCCTGCCGCTTGGCGTCTTGGATGGTCATCCCCACATAGTCATCCAGCGGGCCAAGCCGCGCCAGTTCGGTGGCAATGACCTGCTGAAGCTGCGGACTGGCGGCGGTCGACAGGTGATCAAGATAGCCCTGGAGCGCATCCACCTGGGCGTGGGTGATCACGGCGCTACCGTCGCCATCGACCAGGCTGCGAAGCGGATCCTGCCAAAGCTGTACACCGGCCAGGGCTTCAGCGCGCAGGGTCTCATCGGTAAAGGTCTTGACCAGGATTTCAGGGTTGGTCGTGTAGTACATCTCCACAAAGCGCCGCCCCTCTATCGTAGGTTTGAGCACGCGATCGCGCACGTCGTAGAGCAGCGACAGGTCGATCTCGTCACCTTCCTGGGCGGCAGATAACTCCGGCAGTTCCAGCTTGCTCAGACACAGCGCCGTGCAGGCACAGTCCAGAATCACCTCGACCTGGGCACTGTCGGTCAATGCACCGTCGCTGATCGTGTATTGGAAGGAGTCAGTTGCGTATGCCCCGTCCAGTTGGTAGACAACGGTATGATCCGACCAGATGCCCGTCGATCCGTGGAGTGGCTCTGCAACTTCGACTACCTTAAGCCGATCCAGGTTGGCATCGCTGTCATTGTCCACGACGCTCAAGAATTCAATCAGGGGCAGGATGCGGTCGTTTGCATCGATGACAAAGGTATCATCGACCGCTTGTGGGGGAACAGCGGTGTGGTCGCGGTGGACGACGATGCGCCAGTTGTCCAGTCCCTGGTCGATGACCATATCCTGATCACCCGGCACAGGGGGCTGTGTACTGCCGCGCGTGTTATAGCGTGTAAAGCCAAAGCGAATGGGACTGCCGTTTGCGCGGAAATTGGGGTGGTCGCCGGAACCATCGACGGCGACAAAATCGGCTGCGGTCAGTTGGTTGATCGATTGGGTCTCCCAACTGTGGGCGCCGCTCTCGGCGATGAAGCGCAGAAATCGGGTGGCGCGGAAGATCCGTCCACCCTGTTCGATCAAGGGTTGGGTCGTGCTAAAGGCTTCGGGAAAGGGGAAACTGAGGATGATGCCGTCCTCTTGGTAGTCGATGGCGCGGATCTCGCCTTCAATCCTTGGATCGTAGCGTTCGTGGTAGATGTGGTTTACGATCACGGCAGACAGTTCTTCGCCCGTGACCGGCGGCAGACGGTGCGACATCAAGCGGAACGCACCAGGGTTCCCGCCGCTGGGCTGCTGGGTCACGGTGTAGACGCCGCCGCCTCTCACCTCAGCCGTGATGATCCAAAACGGGAACAGGTTGAACGAATCGTCCTCGAACACGACAGGCGGCAGGTCTTGTCTGGGCGGACGGGGAGATGGGGCAGCCTGGCTGGGGGTGATCAGGCAAACGCAAAGCGCGGCGACGATCAACGCGAACACGGCGCAGACCCTGGCGGCCATCTTGCTGTACCTCCTTGGCAGTGTCAAGTGGGCCTGGCAAGGCAGATTCCCACTCAAACCAGCCTACTCCATCGGCGACACGGTACAAGTATGGCCCATTATAGGATAGGTCGGCAGGTCAGGGGTGATACAAAAAATGAACTTCAGTCCCTCACCTCGATAGGATGCTCGACCACGCCCACCACGCGACCGTCAAAGTGGCCGGGGTTTTCGTTGTCCGCCCGCATCACGATGTAGAAGGGGGCAGAGACTTCACCTGCCAGGCTTTCGAGCAGGTCGGGCACGCGCGCCCCCGCGGCCTGGTAATAGGCGAAGAGACCGGGCCGGGTCTCATAGACCGGCAGCGCTGCTTTGAGCGCCGTCCAGTCCAGGTCGAGAAAGTGCGGCGTCATGCGGAAGCCGCGGATCACCGGCGCGTCGTCATGCTCCAGCGAGCAGATGAAGTAGATACAATCCGGGTAGTGAGCATTCCAGGCGTCGGTGGCCGACGGGTAGGCGACTGAAACGGGGTGCGAATGATAGATGCCCATCATCTGGTCGCCCTGGTCTTCAAACTCAAACTGGAGCAGGAGGGTTTGCGGGTCTACCTCGTAGTTTTCGATGCGTTCGGCGGCAATGTTGCGCCCGGGGATCGCCTCATACGCCTCCAGCCCACGCCCGCGCACCACGCCGCAGATCTCTTCCGGCTTGCCCGCGCGCGCATGGGCAATGATCGCATTGTAGACGCCAGCCGGGACGATCACGGGCTGGTCAGATAAAAGCGTCATGAATTTTATCCAATTCCAAGCTAGTGTGGTGGTCAGCAGATGGGGAACAATCTACCGCAAAGTAGGCCAAGAATGCAAAGATGGGCAGAAGTCTCTGCTCAGAGCAAAAAACTGATGTCCAGGGCTTCGACGGAGTGCGTCAGTTTGCCCACTGAGATGAAGTCCACGCCGGTGGCGGCGACGGCGGCGACGGTCTCCAGCGAGACATTGCCCGATGCTTCCAGCGGTACAGCCCCTTGCACGAACTCAACGGCGGCGCGCATTTCGTCCAGGCTCATGTTGTCGAGCATGATCTGATCAACGCCGAGCGGCAGCGCTTCTTGCAGTTCGGCCAGGTTTTTGACCTCCACCTCGATAGGCAGGTTGTCCCCCCAGCGTTCGCGCACGCGTGCCACTGCGGTGCGAATTCCCCCGGCAGCGGTAATGTGGTTGTCTTTGATCAACGCCATGTCATACAGCCCGATGCGGTGGTTGCCGCCGCCGCCCAGGGCTACGGCCCACTTGTCGAGCAGGCGCAGCCCCGGCACGGTTTTGCGCGTGTCTATGATCGTGGCGCGTGTGCCCGCCACGGCATCCACATAGCGACGGGTCAGCGTAGCGATGCCCGACATGCGCTGGAGAAAGTTCAGCGCCACCCGTTCGCCGGTCAGGAGGGCTTGCGCTGGGCCGCGTACCGTTGCGATGTGCGTGCCGCCTGACACGCGTTCCCCATCCTCCACCGCGGGCTGGAACTCCACTGCGGGATTCAACGTTTGAAATACTTGACGCGCAACCGCTAGCCCTGCAATTACACCGGGCGCTTTGGCAACCAGTTCACCGGCATGAGCCAAATCCGGCGGGATGGTCGCCAGGCTGGTCACATCGCCGGAGCCAATGTCTTCGGCCAGGGCCTGCGCGATGATGGCGGGTAGCTGATCCGCGATGACGGTTTCCCAGACGATGGGGGCCAGTCCTGGGCGTGGCACAGGGGAAGGGGGCAAGTCGGGCATGGGCACGCTCCTTGATAGTAACCCGTACGCTTTGCGGCACAGGCGTTTTGCCGGATACTTCAATCATTGTACATGTCCCCCTGCGATTGCTGAAGCTGGGTGAGCCGCAGCGCAGGGTACGCGGTTGATGATAGCGCTGGCGCATCCTCCGCGTTGGTAAAACTGTATAGTCTATAGAGCAGACCATCTTTGGAGGCGAAGTCATGACGCAACTGGACAGCCGCGACTGGGTGGCCGAACAGTACCGAACGCCCGCCAACCTGCAAGCGCGCATTGCCCTGCACGAACGCTTTGGCACCAACCCCTACCACTGGCAGCACTGGGTCTTTGACCATATCCAGGCCCCTGCCGCGGCGCGTGTTGTGGAGATCGGCTGCGGTCCCGGCACGTTGTGGCGCGAAAATCGCAGCCGTATCCCGTCCGAATGGCACCTGCTGCTGACCGATCTGTCGCCTGGGATGATCCGGCAGGCGGCGCACCATCTTGCCGGTCTCCCCAACGTCCGCTTCGCCGTGGTGGACGCGCAAACGCTGCCCTTTGCCGATGGCTCGTTGGATGTCGTGATTGCCAACCACATGCTCTACCATGTGCCGGATCGGGCGCAGGCGCTGGCCGAGTTCCGGCGTGTGCTGCGCCCTGGCGGGCGGTTCTACGCGGCAACCAATGGCCATAACCACATGGCAAAGCTCCGTGAACTGGCGCAGCGTTTTGCGCCGCAGACTGTCGTGCCGGTGGCGACGCGTGAACGGTCTACTTTTGAGCAGGGATTTAAGGAGATCGGCCAGGTCTTTAGCGAGGTTAAACTCCACCCGTATGAAAATCGGCTGGTGGTGACTGACGCCGATGCCCTGGCGGATTACATGCTGTCGGGCGCGCCGGTTCGTGTGTCGGGCGATGAGCAGACACTGCTGCGTCGTTGGCTGCACACCGAGATGGCCGAGCGCGGGCCAATCGAGATTGCCAACGAAACCGGGTTGTTTGAAGCAGTTCATCATGCGGCGCAACGCAAGCCCGTCAGACGACGGACCGCGCACAGCCGCAAAGATCCGCCAAGTGAAGACGAATAGAGTGACCGCCCATAAATTAATCCATTCCGAAAAGAAATACCCAGAAATAACAAGTCGCGTTATACTTATGTACTTAGGGTGCCAGGCAACGCTCGCGGGTGTGGATCCCCTGGCAGGGCGTGTTGTATCTGGTACCTGGAAGGGCTTTGCCCCTACTGTGCTAGTGTTGTCTTTTGCTCATGCTCCATTTTCCCCCGATGGGTCATGGTTACATGATGTAGCTGAAGTGACAAAGGAGTTCCATGTCTGACTCAGAAGGGACAACCCCCCTCGATCCCGCGATTGCGGATGCCGCCCAACGCATTGCCTGCAAGCTCAATGAGCCGCTGGTCTGGTTGATTGCAAACGTAGTCAAAGAGTTGGGTGAGGCCGATGCGGATGCCCTCTTGGCCGAAACCCTGGCAATCGAAGCCGCCGGTGGAATGCCTACTGCGGACGGCAGGGGGCGGCGTACATCGGGTGGTATCTATCTGAAGTTGGTCAAAGATCGCAACGCCCGCGATGTGGTCAAGCGCATTTTCAAGGGTCCCAAGAAGCGACCGGCTGTTACGCAAAACGGCGAGGATCCGGCCAATCTGCCGCCGCTTGGCCCGCTCTCATGGGAAGACGCCAAGGCTGAAATTGCGCAGATTGTTAAGTCACCGATGGAGAGAGCCAGCGTGAAAATTACTTTGGTGGGACGCCCCACGCAGGTCAGCCGGGCTAAATCTTGTGTCGTGGTCGCTATGAAAGGCTCGCGCCCGCCGAGTCTTCCCAAGGGGCTGCCCCTTGCGCCAGATGGCTCCGACTTTTCCTATGCAGTGTTCATTGCGTTGAAACACTGGGCCAAGGTGGCCCCTGTCATGGCGCAGGATAAGGATGAAAAGCTTCTGGTCGAAGGGTATCCGATCTTTGACCCCAAGCGCGGGGTGACGGTCATTTTGGCGCAGAATGTGCGGACGGTGAACATGAACCGCCGCCGCGCTGCTTCCGGCAACTAGGTTCTGCCCCAGTTCTGTTGTCAATTCCACAGGGCCAGGAGGGTGATTTGCGCGGTGGCGGTACCTTGTGTGCGCACGACGTCAAACTGACCCGATGTAGTGACACGGAAACGCCAGACGCCGTTGGCTGCGGCGTGGTCACGCGTGCCGCCAGGGGCAAGCTGGGTCTGGACGGCACCGGTCTCAACGCCGACCTGGACGACGGCCCAGAAGAGACACAACCCCGTCACGTCGCCTGCACCGTCAGGGATGATCACCGCCGGGGTGGCGCCGACAGCAGCCTCTGACCAAAACAGCAGCCCGCCTGCGCTGCCCTGGGCGTGCAGCGTGCCGAAGGGAGCTTGGCTGACGGGCAGGCCGATGCCGAGCCGGTCGCGGTCGATGACCAGGGTGTCGTAGGTGGCGCCAGCCAGCCGCATGCCAAAGGCGAAGCGGCGGTAGAGGTCGTTCCACAGCAGGTAGGCGCGGCGGTCGTGGTCCGAGCCGAGGTTGATGGCGGCGGTGCCTGCGGCGTTGCCCACGCTGATGCGGTGGCCGCCGAAGCTGCCCAGGTCGTCGCCGACGACGAGCAGGGCGTGGGGGGTGGTGTCGGATGCGCCGACGTGGAGTTGGCGGGTGCGCAGCAGGGGGGTGATGGTGGGCGTGCTGCCCTTGGCGCCGATGACGATGGCGCTGTCGGGGGAGTTGGCGGCAAAGAGGCAGTAGACGATGGTCTTTGGAGCGTACTCAGCGCCGTTGAGCGGCCAGGCCAGGACGTCGCCGCCGTCGGGGTCGTCCATCTCGATGCGAAGCTGGCCGTTGGCGAGTTGCTCCAGCACGCGCCCGGCGCGCGGGGGGCCGGTGAAGCTGACGAGCGTCCGAAACTCGGAGTCGTTGGCGAGTGTAAAAACATGATCAAGTGACATGATTTCCTCCGTTGTCAGAAGGGAATAGGGAGTAGGGCCCAGAGCGTGGCGGGTTCCGTTTCCACTCTGCTTCTGCCCCTACTGCCTACTCCCCACTCCCTATCTCCCCAAGATACAGCGTTTGCACCAGCCGCCCGCGGTCCCACACCTCTGCGATACGGCGCACGCGGAAGCGGCGGGCAGACCAGCCGAGCCGCGGTTCGGTGATCTCCACGATGTCATAACATTCCAATGCCAGGTTGGCGGGCGCTTCGACCACAGCATCGACGGTAAGCTGGTGCTGGCGCGCCGCCTCGGCAGCCGCTGCCGCGACCACGCGCGTGACTGAGTTATAGCGTTGATTGGTCAACGAGTAGGAGATGGGTCGCGTGTTGGGCAGTACCGGCCCCGCGGCCATCGCCAGCGCCGCGCCATCTTCCGGGTCGGTGCTGTAGGTTCCCAGAATGTAGGCAAAGGCTAGACGGCGCAGGTCCGCGATGGCGCGGGCGCGGATCACGGGGTGCGCCCCCAGCCCATATTGGTGCGGGATGTCCACATAGTCGCCGCTGCCATCGCTGTGCGGCGGCGTGATCACCGTTACGGCGAACATGCCGTCGTTGGCGGACGTCAGGTAGAGGTTGGTCTGGCTGCTCACGCGATAGGCCGCGCCCAATAGAGACTCTGCAGGCTGCAGGGTGATCGGCAGCACCGGCGCGCTGAGCAGGCTGCTGTCATCCACCCGGGCGGCCACGCCAAAGCGGGCGCATAACCGCTGCATCACCTGGGCGCAGCCTGCCGCGCTGCCATCGTCGAGAATGCTGGGACGGCGGCAGCGCGCCAGCCCCAAGAACCCCACCGAGTCTACCGCCAGGACGGTCACAAGGTCGCTGCCCCGTTCTACGCGGACAACGCTGGCGCGCACTGTTTCGCTGCCTCCCTGATCCTCCCAGCGCAATGTGCGCTCTATCACCAAGACCTGCCCCACCTGGATCTCTGGGATTCCGGCAGGGAAGGTCAATTCCAGCCTGTGGTCATCATAGCGATAGTAGATAGGCGTCAGCAGATCGTCCGGCGCAGGCTGCGCCACACCGCGATAGACCACCGTATCGCCCACATAGTAGAGGTCTTGCCCCGCCGTACAGAGACAGCAGGTTGCCTCCTCGTCAGTGGCGGCAATACGGGGCAGGATGATCGTCTCGTCCACCAGCACGTTATCTCCCCCGTCGCCGCTGCTAAGGGCGGAGGGCGCTCTATCCGCTTCGAACAGCCCGCACACGCCCACATAAACGCCCGCACCCGCCGCGTATTCGCCCGCCACGCCCATCACGCAGCCGTGTTCCGGGATCTGGCAGAAGCGAAAATAGGCTAGTCCCAACCCAAACAGCCCGGCCTGCGTCTGGTCGATCTCGCGCGGCATGCTGTAGACACTGCCGGTCATGGTCAGGGCGCGCAGGCGTGACGCGCCCCGGTCTTGCTGGCGAAAGACCAGCACCGTCTGTCCTGCCCCATAGGGATAGAAGCCCGCAGCGCGCCAGCCTGGTAAGTACGGGTAGGTGACCCAGTCCGCGCCATCGTAATAGCCGAAGTGCGGCGTATAGTCGCCAGTCTCGCTGTCGTAGGTGCTGAAGCCCACCCGCCACGGGCCAGCGGGCAGTGCACTGTGATAGGCTGTCACCAGGTCTGTCGCGGCATCACCCGCGCTGTAGACCGTGACCGGGCTGCCCCACGATGCGCCATTGTCGGTGGACAGGATGGTGTAGACCTGGCCCGTATGGATATAGAACAGCCGGATCGAAGCGGGCGCAAACCGCAGCGCGGCCAACGCCAGCGCGCCGTGGCTGCGGATCGTCGTCGCGGTTGCATTCGTCCAACTGGCCGCGTCTGTGGGGTTGTCGATCACCATCTGGCGGATGCACGACGCATCGCCCACGAACTTGATTACCCGCCCGTCCGCCAGCCCTACCGCGGCCACCGGCGCAAAGACGGTTTGATCCGGGTTGCCGACCAACTCCTGCCAGGCCACCGCGGGCGTCTCTGGGTTTTGCCCGCGCGCCTCCACGCGCACCGTCACGCGTGCCTGGGGCGACCGCATCTGCTGCACGGCCAGGAGGTCTGCACTAATTGAGCGCATCAAAAGAACCTTTCTACCTTGATCAGCAGCCAGAGAGGGCGTGGGCAGTAGGAAATAGGAGATAGCAAGCAGAGAGAATCATCTTCTGACCCTAGCTTCTCCACTGCCTACCTGCCCATCTGCCTACTGCCCATCTCTTACAGCCCGACCCCGGCCCAGCGCAGGACGCCGCCCGTCTGGGCATGACTCAGCCATTGCTGCACCTTTGTGCGGAAGTGATCGGCCAGGTCGTCCAACACCTGGGCCGCGTCTTCGGTGATGGCCGGGTTTTCACTCACCTGGCGCACGCGCAGGTCACAGCACCAGGCCGCGGCCGCCAGCCCGACCAGCGGACGATGGCGTTCGGGTACGGTCGTGGCGGTCGCGCCGTCCAACGCCTCAATCGTGTGGACGACCGTATGGCGCACCCGGATCACCTGGCCCACCTGGGGCGAAACACCCTCCAGCAGCACCGTTTGGTCGCCTGCATAGCGCCAGCAGACCGTGCGACTGGCAAAGTCCGCACCTTCCAGCCAGGGGTAGGCGAGCGCCAGCACCGCGTCCAGTCCGGCGATGCCGCTCAAGTCCTGCTCCGGCCCCGGCGTGATGACCGGGAGGGAGGTTTCATAGACCAGCCGAGCATCGTACTCGCGCAGGGCCAGGCGCAGCGCAGCGTCCTTCAGCGCGGTCGTCCAGGTGGCCGCGTCGACTGCCGTCGCCAGCAGCCCGTCCAGGTCGGCGTGATAGTCAGTTAACGTGGTCATGTGATGTCCTTTTCTGCTTGCCGCGCCAAGCGTTGGTGCGCGGCCCACAGCCATTCATCCAACGGATATTCCTCCAGCCCCATCTCGACCAGGGCGCGCAACCGGCCCTGGCGGTACGCCTCCAACACGGCTGACCACCAGGCGTTGATCGCCTGCCCGCCCATCACCACGCGGCGCGCATCCACCCCGGCCAGGGCCAGCACGCGGCGCATCGAGGCTTCGTCTGGATATAACTCGCTCAGCCTGTCCGCCACGAGTTGCAGCGGCGCGCCTTGCTCCGCCATATCTCCTCCAGATAGGGAGTAGGGAGATAGGGGCAGAAGCAGGGCAGATAGACAGGTGGGCAGATGGGCAGTAGGGGCGGAAGCAGCGCAGAGATCATCCTGCTCTGTTCACGAACCGGGACCGCAGCCCCTTCTCTGCCCCCGACTCCCTATCTCACTACTCCCTACCTCCCTATCTGCCTACTGCCCCTTACTTTCTACTCTCCAGCCACGTTGTTCTTGCCGATGCCCACGTAGGTGCTGACGCCATAGCCCCACCAGTCGCGTATCTTGACGGGCAGCGTGTCATGCGTGAACATCAGGCCGTTGGTTTCACCGCTCACCTGGAAGATTTCGGGCAGCGGGTGGTTGCCCCCTTGCGGCGCGTTGGCGTAGGCCATGTGGATCACCGGGTGCAGCCGCGGGTCTACGATATAAGCCCAACTGGCGGCGTCGGCGAATTCCGGCACGGCAATCGGGATCGGTCGCGGGTCGCCGGGCCGGGAATCGGCGTAGGGGTTGACCACCTGCGCTGTGCCGCCGCTGTTGGGTTTGCCTACATCGCCCGACCCGTAGCCAAAGATCGCCAATGCCGCATCATATAGGGTGACCGGGACCAGGCAGAAGGTGGGCCACAACGCCAGCGCGCTGCTGGTCCCCGGCACGATCTGGTTCCAGATGCGCTGTCGCGCCGCGGCCCATGCCGTGTCGCTCAACGCCGCGCTGTCCAGGTTGCCATGCGTAGCGTCGAAGAGCGGCGTATCGTCTTCGGCCAGGGTCGGCCCCACGCCCCCGCTGCCCGTGAAGAGACCGGCAATCGCCGCGCTGCGCGTGCGGATGCCCGCCTTGACCATCTCACGCGGGATGGCCTGGATGCGCTGGATGTCGCTGCGCCGGATCGCCTCCAGCGTGATGCCGACATAGTGACCGTGCTTGGTAAAGGCCATGCTCTCCTTGCTGTCG
>CAZYQJ010000105.1:0-11416 GCA_964649925.1 uncultured Litorilinea sp. | reverse complement strand
GTGATGGTGATCACCGGGTTGAAACCCTATGAGGATGTGAACGTCACGCGCATGTGGGAACTGCCCCAGGGGATCTACTTTGGCGGTTTTGGTGCGGCGTGGCAGCGGGTTGCGCCTAACTTCTGGAACAGCGTGATCGTCACCGTACCGGCTGCCGTGATCTCATCGCTGATCGGGTCGGTCAACGGCTACATCTTTGCCAAGTGGCGCTTCCGCGGGGCGGATACGCTCTTTATCCTGTTCTTGGTTGGCATGTTTCTCCCCTATCAAGGCATCCTCATTCCGCTGGTGCAAGCCTTGATGGCCGTGAACCTGTATGGCACTATCGTCGGGTTGATCCTGGTTCACTGCATCTTCGGCATCCCGATTACGGCGCTGCTCTTCCGCGGCTACTATGCCAGCGTCCCTAACGAGTTGCTCGATGCGGGGAAGATCGACGGTTGTGGTTTCTTTGGCATCTTCCGCTATATTCTGCTGCCGATCTCGATGCCAGCGTTTGCTGTCGTGCTGCTCTGGCAATTCACCACTATCTGGAACGACTATCTGATCGGGCTGGTGGTGTTGAGCAATCCGATCCTCGCTCCTGTCAATGTCGCCGTGAAGAACATTGCCGGTAGTTGGGCCACTGAATGGAACATTCAGATGGCGGCGGCACTGATCGCGGCCTCACCGACCATCATTGTCTATCTGCTGTTAGGCAAGCTCTTTATGCGTGGTCTATTGGCTGGGGCGCTCAAAGGATAACACCTGCCCCACCTTCTTCTTTTTTGGGTCCATGGAAAACCGGCGTCCTACGACGCCGGTTTTCTGTTATAGATCGGCCGCCTTCACTACCTCGCTAGGGGATCAGGGCTATGATAAGATAATAGCGTACCTGAAACCCCCTTTCAGGCGTATACAACTCAGTAGCGACCACCCCCCCGGAACACCCAGTCGCTTAGTAAAGAGGGAAGTATATGGACTCTACCCAGGCGGGCCAGGTTGAGCACGCACCCAACCTGCCCTGGTTGTCAGCGCTTCATTTTGCCGCGTTATTTGCCGTCGTTGCAGGACTTTGGATCTGGTTCTCGGATCGAGTTGTGCTGCTCTTCACCCAAGACCCCATGCTGGTGGCCGCTCTGCAGACGTATAAGGGGTGGGGATTTGTCGCATTCACCACGGTCTTGATCTACGTCGAGCGCGCATGGACGATCCGCGAGATGCGCCGGGCCTATCGTGCCCTAAGCCAGCAGGCCTCGGCGTTGCGCCGCGCCAATGCCGATCTGCATGACCGCACTGAGGAACTGCGTCGCGCCAATGAGGAACTGGCTGAAGCGCAGCGTGTAGCAAAGGTAGGAAGTTGGAGCATGGATTTGACGAATCAACAGGTTACTTGGTCTGCAGAGACCTACCGCATCTTTGGCTATGCCCCGGATGCCTTTGGCGGGGAGAGCGAACGCTTCAACCAGGTGATCCACCCCGAAGATCTCGAATTGGTGCGCCAGGCGTGCCAGGAGGCGATTGACCAGCACATCCCCCTCGATCTCGAACACCGGGCGCTTCATGCGGATGGGACGGTGCGCGTGGTGCATGAGCGGGGCTATGCGACCTATGATGACACGGGGAAACCTGTGCAGCTTTTTGGGATGGTGCAGGACATCACTGAGCGGCGGCACAGCGAAGAGCAGCTTCAACAACAAGAACGGCTGGTCGCCATCGGGCAGATGGCGGCGGGCATTGCGCATGATTTCAACAACATCCTGGCTGTGATCATGCTCTACACGCAGATGCTCCAACTCAACACGCAGTGCCAAGTGAAGCAGCGCCACCTGTCCACCATCTACCAGCAGGCGGTTCATGCCGCCAATCTGGTTGAACAGATTTTGGACTTCAGCCGCCGTTCCAGCATGGAGCGAATCCCGCTGAACATCGTGCCCTTTGTCAAGGAGATGGTGAAGCTTTGGGAGCGCACCCTGCCCGAACATATTCGCATCGATTTTGCCAGTGCAGCCCAGACATTGACCGTTCAGGCCGACCCGGCGCGGCTCCAACAGGCCTTGATGAATATCGTCATCAACGCGCGCGATGCCATGCCCGATGGCGGGCTGCTGCGTTTGGAACTGGACACGCTAGAGGTGCAGCCGGGGACGCCTCCCCCGCTGCCCAACCTGACGCCGGGACACTGGCTGCGGCTGACAGTCTCTGATACCGGGACTGGCATCGCCCCCGACGTGATGTCGCATCTCTTTGAACCTTTCTTTACCACCAAACCCCCCGGCAAAGGCACAGGGCTGGGGCTGTCCCAGGTGTATGGCATCATTCAGCAGTTTGAGGGCCATATTCAGGTGGAGAGTGCAATCGGCAAAGGCACGCGGTTTGTTGTCTATTTGCCGCTGTTGGTGCAGGCGGAGACACAACCGTTAAGCGCCGCGGCGCTACACCCCCCTCACGGTCAGGGTGAACTGATCTTGCTGGTCGAAGATGAGGCTGCGCTGCGCGATGCGGTCAAGGAGATGCTGACCGGGCTGGGGTATCAGGTCCTCACTGCTCAGAATGGGCAGGAGGCGCTACACCTCTATGAACGGCATAGAGACGAGATCGCGCTGGTGTTGAGCGACCTGGTTATGCCGGGCATGGGCGGGGTCGAACTCCACCGCGAACTGGAGCAGCGCGATCCAGAGGCGCGCCTGCTCCTGGTCACCGGCTACCCCAACATCGAAGGGCTGGAGCCGGGCAGCCGCGTGCATTGGGTTCAGAAACCATTTACAGTGGACACGCTGGCGCAGCGTGTGGCGGAGGTCATCCGCCAAGGGTGATATCACTTCCGTGCCCTCATCCGTCGGCGCGGAAGTGACACCCCATACTGCGCTTGTTTTGCCAGGCGGCTTCGGCCACCACCTGCGCCGCCTTGACCGCATTCCGCAGCCCGATCAGCGCATCGCTCAACCGGGTGCGCCGGTAGAACTGCTCGATCTCCGTATCCAAACGGCGTAGCTCGCGCAGCGCCCGCTCCAGCCGCGGCGCAGTGCGTACCAGCCCCACGTAATTCCACATAATATGTTTGATGGAACTCATATCCTGGCTGATGAGGGCCGGGTCGGCTTCCTCCATGCCTGTATCTTGCCAGGGGGCGATTTCGTCGCCGTTGGGCATGGTCAGCCCGTCCGCCAGTTGGGTCTGGATGTGCCGGGCGGCGCGCTCCCCCCACACCAGGCCTTCGAGCAGCGATGTGCTGGCAAGCCGGTTGGCCCCATGTACCCCAGTACAGGCCACTTCGCCCACCGCATACAGGCGGCGCAGCGAGGTCTGACCCCAGGCATCCACCCAGATCCCCCCACAAGAGTAGTGCGCGGCAGGGACGACGGGCACTAGATCGCGCGTGATATCTACGTCATATTCCAGACAGCGTGCGCGGATCGTGGGAAAGTGGCGCAGGATTTCCTCTTTGGGCACATAGCTGTGCAGGTCCAGGTAGACACAAGGCACATCATATTTGAGCATTTCGCTGTGGATGCTGCGCGCCACGACATCACGCGGGGCGAGATCGCGCCACTCGGGATCGTACTTGTCCATGAACGGGCGACCGCGGCCATCCACCAGCCGCGCCCCGGCCCCGCGCACCGCTTCCGAGATCAGAAAGCGGGCAGCCTGGCGGTAATAAAACGCGGTGGGGTGAAACTGGACAAACTCGGCGTTGATGATGCGTACCCCTGCACGCCGCGCCATGGCGATGCCGTCCCCGCGCGCCCCCGCTGCATTGGTGGTACGCAGATAGATCTGGCCTAGCCCGCCGGTGGCGAGTACCGTCGCGCGCGCCACAATGCGGCGTACCTGGCGCGTCACCTGATTAAAGACGTAGGCCCCCACGCATGAACGGTGGTCATAGACGGCCAGCCGGTTGCGCGCATGGTGCGACGGGGTCAACAAGTCTACCGCGGTGTGGCCGGTCAAGAGGGTCACCTGGGGGTGATCGCGCAGTTGGTTGAGCAGCCCTATCTCGATGGCTTGTCCGGTGGCGTCGGCAGCGTGGATGATGCGCGGCAGCGAGTGGCCCCCTTCCAATGCCAGCGAAAGATCGCCTTCCGGCGTATGGTCAAAGGCGATGGCCGCGCGATCCAACAGCAGACGGCGCACCGAGGATGGCCCTTCTTCGGCCAGGATCTGCACCGCCGAGGGGTAGGAATGACCGGCCCCGGCGCGCAGCACGTCTTCGGCCAATTGTGCGGGGGAATCGTCCGGCCCAGTATAGATGATGCCGCCCTGGGCATAGAAGGTGTTGCTTTCTTCTGGGGCCAGGGCGCGCGTAACCAGGGTGACCGGTACGCCCGCATCGGCCAGTGTCAGCGCAACGGTGGCCCCGGCGATGCCTGTGCCGATGATCAAGACATCCGTTTCCAGATAATCGGACGTTTCGGGCGAGGCAGGAGAGTGAGGAAGGTCAGACATGCGCTCTCTTTTCGACAAGGATGGACAGGGCGCGCCGCCTGATAGCCCGGCGCGCCCTGCGTGAATGGATTAACCGATGGCGATCATACGCTCTACGGCGCGAACGGCGCGCACGCGGATCTCCTCCGGCACTGTGATCTCATACTGGTTGTAGCGCAGCGCGTCCAGGGTTTGCTCCAGCGTGATCTGGTTCATGTGCGGGCAGCGCACGCTGCACAGGCGCAGCATTTCCTTATCAGGGTTGGCCGCGGCGATGTTGTCACCCATGGCGCATTCGGTGAGCAGCAAATAGCGCGGCGCATTGACTTGTTCGACAAAATTGATCATGGCTTGGGTGCTGCCGGAGAAATCCGCAGCCTCGACTACCTGGGGGCTGCATTCGGGATGGGCCAGAATCGTGACATCGGGGAATTGGGCGCGCACGGCGCGGATATCGTCTACCGTAAACCGCTCATGCACTTCACAGCGTCCATGCCAGCCGATGATCTGCGGCTTTTCCGGCCCTTCCTCCAGCGTAATGTTCGGGGCGGACGCGGGGATGAGGATGCGCTTCCCTGTCTCGCGCGCTACGTTCTTGGCCAGGTATTCGTCGGGCAGGAAGATCACCGTGTCGCCGGGCAGCGAGTTGACCACGGCCACAGCATTGCCGGAGGTGCAGCAGACATCCGTCTCGGCCTTGACATCGGCGTAGGTGTTGACATAGGTGACCACGGGCACGCCGGGGAACTGCGCCTTGAGGCGGCGCACATCGTCGGCGGTAATGCTGGCGGCGAGCGAGCAACCCGCCTTCGCCGCGGGCAGCAGCACCGTCTTGGTCGGGTTCAGGATTTTCGCCGTTTCGGCCATGAACTCAACGCCGCAAAAGACGATGATGTCCTTGTCGGTCTGGGCGGCCTTGCGGCTGAGCGCCAGTGAATCGCCCACAAAATCCGGGATGGAATGGAACAGCGCGGGTTCCATGTAATTATGGCCCAGGATCACGGCATTCTTTTCCGCCTTCAGCCGGTTGATCTCATAGGCCAGTTCCGCTTTGATCCGCAGTTCGACATCGGGTACGACATCCGCCAGTTTCGTCTGCATCTGGCGGTACATCTCTTGCACAGAATCAGCGTGAATCGCCACAGTCCTCTCCTCCTATTGGTTCGTCTGTCGCGGGGAAGCTTTGCCCTCATCCATGTGCTACATAATGTAAACGGCACACGAAGTATAGGGGTTCCCTGTCAAATTGTCAATATGACCCCATGTTAAAAGGCGATATGGGGGCATGCCGCTGGTCGTGACGAGAAAGCATAGCGATGGGGATCGCCCTGTATATCGATTCATGGAAAGGTAGCTTCTATACATTCGACGGCAGGTTGGCTTGGTAGCATGGGAATGTTTGTATATCTCCCCCATCGCTATTCCCCCAAATTCGCGACAGGACGAAACGGTTGATGACCTATACACAGACAACGACGGACGACTCACTGCAAACGACGTTACCAACGCCAAAGCGGCGCATCCTCCCGGCATTGGGCCTGTTCTTTCTGGCCCCGATCATCGGAGAGTTCTTGTTGGGCAATTTGCCCATCACCTGGTTATGGGCCTTGATCTCCATTGCCCCGCTCTATGGTGGCGGCGCACTTTTGATCCGGGAGACGACGCGCCGTCTGGGGCTGGGTTGGCCGAGCATGGTCATCTTGGGGCTGGCCTATGCCGTGATCGAAGAAGCCTTTGTAACACAATCGCTCTTCAATCCCAACTACGTCGGGCTGCGCCTGCTGGACTACGGCTATATCCCCAGCCTGGGCATCAGCGCGTGGTGGACGGTGTTTGTCTTGGGGATTCACACGATCTGGAGTACCGCCGTGCCGATTGCGATGGTGGAGAGCTTCACGGCGGAACCGCGCCGCGCCCCCTGGTTGGGGCCGTGGGGACTTGCCATCGCCGCGGTGATTTTTTTGCTTGGGTGCGCCGCTACGTTTACATTTCAACAACAAGGCGATCCCTTTATGGCTTCGACGGCGCAGTTTGTGGTCAGTGCGTTGGTCGTCGTGGCCCTGGTCGTCATCGCCATTGCGCTGGGGCGCGTGCGTGTTGAGGCCCCTGCGGATGCCCAAGCGCCGCCCAGTGTGCAGGTCGTCGGCGCAGCCGCCTTTGTGTTGGGATCTGTGTTTATGGGGCTGGTAAACATGCCTACCAGTGTTCCGGCGGCTCTCACTGTCGCCGCCATGCTTGCTGTGCTGATCCTGGGCAGTCTTTTGATCTGGAACTGGTCCAGGCGGCCCGCCTGGTCTCAACGCCACCGGCTGGCGACAGCGGGAGGCTTGCTGCTGGTGTATGCCTGGTATGGGTTTGTTCAAGTGCCCTCCGTTCCAGGGACCAACCCGATGATCGACGCGATTGGCAACGCCGTCTTTGCCAGTGGCGCGTTGATCTTGCTGTTCTTTGCCTGGCGGCGGGTGTCAGAAACCTCTGTGTCCGAATGAACGAAACCGAGCAATTGCGCGCGCGCAACCGCGAACTATCCATCCTGAACACCATCGCCGAAGCTCTCAACCATCAGGTTGATCTTTCACAGGCGCTCAATACGGCGCTGAAGCACATCGTCGCGCTCTTCAACCTGCAAACGGGCTGGGTCTGGCTGCTGCATGAGACCACCGGCGACCCCTACTTGGCCGCGGCGTTGAACTTGCCTGCGGGGTTGGCCGCCGACCCGCGGCGTATGGAAGGCACGCGCTACTGCTACTGCCTAGATCACTACCGCCACGGCAACATGGAAGAGGCCGCCAACATCAGCATCGTCACCTGTACGCGGCTCAAAGACCTGGTCTCCGGCACGGCAGGGCTGCGCAACCATGCCAGTGTGCCGCTGCGCGCCTATGGCAAGCCGCTTGGCCTGCTCAACGTTGTCGGCACGGACTGGCGCGAACTGAACCCCGATGAACTGCGCCTGCTTCACACCGTGGGCGATATGGTCTCCAGTGCGGTGGCACGCGCCCGCCTCTTTGAACAGAGCGCCCAACTTGGCATCATGGAGGAGCGCACGCGGCTGGCGCGTGAGATCCACGATACGCTAGCCCAGGCGTTGACGGCCATCTCGCTGCACCTCGAAACCGCGGACGCGCTGCTCGACACAGGCCAGCCCGACCAGGCGCATGACCTGGTGATGCAGGCCCTTCAGTTGACGCGCGCCAGCCTCGACGACGCGCGGCGATCGGTGCTGGACCTGCGCGCCGCGCCGCTTGAGGGCCGGTCGCTGGCCGAAGCCCTGACCGCACTCTGCACCACCTACAGCGAACCGGGCACAGCCAACGGCCCCCAGGTGACCCTCTCGCTGGGCGAAGCGCGACCCCTTGCGCCGCGGCTGGAGATGGGCATCTATCGCATCGTGCAGGAGGCGTTGAACAACATCGCACGCCACGCCCACGCGCAGCACGTCCATGTCGCCATCCACTCCACGCCGGATCAGGTGCACGTTGAGATCAAGGACGACGGCATTGGCTTTGACATCGACCGGCTGCACCACGACGGGCGCTTCGGGCTGATCGGCCTCAACGAACGGGCGCGCCTGCTGGGCGGCGCATTCGATATCGATAGCCGGGTGGGCGCGGGCACGACGCTGCGGGTACGCATCCCCATCACGCAGCGCGCCGCACGCCCGCCCGCGGGGGATCCATCACCATGAACACGCCGATCCGGATCCTCCTGGCCGACGACCATCCGGTCGTGCGCGATGGCCTGGTGCTGATGCTGGAGACCCAGCCCGATTTTGTGGTGGCGGGTGTGGCCGACAACGGCTTTGCTGTGCTCGACCAGTGCGCCCGGCTGCAACCTGACGTGCTGCTGCTCGACCTGGAGATGCCCCAACTCGACGGGCTGGCGACCCTCGACCGGCTGCGTACCGTCTGCCCCGATGTGCGTGTCATTGTCTTTACCGCCTTCGACACCGACGACCGTATCGTCGCCGCCATTCAGGCCGGGGCGAAGGGCTATCTGCTCAAGGGCGCGCCGCGCCAGGAGATTTTCAACGCCATTCGCGTGGTGTATGCGGGCGGGTCGCTGCTCCAACCCATCGTCGCCTCCAAACTGATGGCGCACATGAGCCGTCAGGGGCAGACGCCGCACGAAGCATTGACCGAGCGTGAAACCGAGGTGCTTCAACTCATGGCGCGCGGCAAGCCCAACAAAGAGATTGCCGCCGAACTCTTCATCACCGAGCGCACCGTCAAGTTTCACGTCAGCGCCATCTTGAGCAAACTGGGCGCAAGCAACCGCACCGAAGCCATCTCCCTCGCCATCCAACAGAACCTGGTCACCCTCGACAACGGCTAAACACCCGGAGCCATCCTGTCAGCGCGTCCCGCCTGTACTGACGTACAGGTGCAAGATCGCGCCGAGGTACGGTGCGGCGCGCTCCCCTTTGTCCTACGCTACAGCCATCGGACGTAGAGAGCATGACCCGGATCGGCATGAGCCCGATCCGGGCGTAGCGACACAGAGGGGGAAACACCATGACACGGCAAACCGCACTGATTACCGGCGGATCACGCGGGTTAGGATTGGCACTGGCGACAGCCCTGGCCCAGCGCGGCTGGACGCTGATCCTGGATGGGCGCAATGCCGCCCGCCTCGAACGCGCCCGCGCCGCGCTGGCCGAACATAGCGCAGCCCCGGACGCCATCATCGCCATTCCCGGCGACGTGGCCGACCCGGCCCATCGCGCCGACCTGGTAGCCGCGGTCAGGCGGCATGGGCTGGATGTGCTGGTCAACAATGCCAGCACGCTGGGCCAAAGCCCCTTGCCGTCGCTGCTGGCCTTCCCGATCTCGCTGCTTGAAGAAGTCTACCGCACGAATGTGTTTGCGCCGCTGGCCCTCTTCCAAGCCGTCTATCCCCACCTGCGGCCCCATGCGCGCATCCTCAACATCACCAGCGATGCAGGGGTGGAAGCATATGCAGGATGGGGCGGCTATGGGTCGGGCAAGGCCGCGCTGGAGCATCTCTCTGCCATCCTCGCCGTTGAGCATCCCCACCTCAGCGTCTATTGGGTGGACCCCGGCGACATGCAGACGCAGATGCATCAGGATGCCTTCCCTGGTGAAGACATCAGCGACCGCCCGCTGCCGGAAACCAGTGTGCCTGGCCTGCTGCGCCTCATCACCGAGGATTTGCCCAGTGGTCGCTATCTGGCGCGCCAACTCGCCAGCCCCGTCACGGAGGCAGCCTCATGAAGATGCTGGCCATACCGCCCATGACGCGACCCATGTACACAGATAAGCCGTTGGCCTTTACACTGCCCCCGGAACTGCACGCCAGCGCACCGCCCGAAGCGCGCGGCCTTGGCCGTGATGACGTGCGCCTGATGGTCTCCTATCTCAGCAGCGGGCGCATCGAACACACGCACTTCTATGCGCTGGATTGTTTCCTTTCTGCAGGGGATGTGCTGGTTATCAACACCAGCGGCACGCTCAACGCTGCGCTGCCGGTAATGCGTCACGATGGCGCGGCCTTTGTGCTGCACCTCTCGACACGGCTGCCCGCCGATCTCTGGGTGGTGGAAGTGCGGTGTCCTACCGGCGACACGACACAGCCGTATTTCGATGCCCAACCGGGCGACCGCTTCACCCTGCCGGAGGCTGCACAGGCCGTCTTGCTGACCCCCTATCTCCAGGATCAGCGTCACGGCAAGCACCCGGTGCGCCTCTGGATCGCGCAGGTGCATATCCCCGGCGACCTGCCGGTCTATCTGGCGGAGCATGGCGCGCCGATCCGCTACAGCTATGTCAATGCGGCTTGGCCCAGCAGCTATTACCAGACCGTCTACGCTACCGAGCTAGGCAGCGCCGAGATGCCGTCGGCAGGCCGCGCCTTTACGTCTGAACTGATCACCCGGTTGGTGGCGCGTGGCGTCCAGATTGCACCGCTGATCTTGCACACCGGCGTGGCCAGCCTCGAAACGCATGAGCCGCCCTATGCGGAGATGTACCGCGTCCCCGTGCAGACGGCGGAGATCGTCACCCATGCGCGCCAGGCCGGACGCTGCGTCATCGCGGTCGGCACGACCGCGGTGCGCGCGCTGGAGACTGTCACCCAGCCTGACGGCATCACCTACCCCGGCGCCGGGTGGACAGAACTGGTCATTACCCCGGAACGGGGTCTGCGTGCCGTCACCGGGCTGCTCACCGGGCTGCACGAACCGGAATCGACCCATCTGGCCATGCTGGCCGCCCTGGCCGGTCGCGCTCATCTGGAACGGGCCTATGCCGCCGCGCTGGAACAGCGCTATCTCTGGCATGAGTTTGGCGACCTACACTTGATCCTGCCCTAGTGCGGCAGGTTGCGAAGGAGACGCAATTCATGGGAACGTTGAGCGAGGTGGACTACAGCCGGAAATGGTATGTGTTGCTAGCTGTGAGTTTGCTGTTTGCGGCGCGCGCCTGGTGGATGGAACGAGGTTTACGCGAAACCACCGAAGACGGCACGACGCTTGCCCCTGCCTATGCGCTGGTCGAGACGCCCCAGCCGCCAGAACCGAAGCGCAGAGCCTAGCCGCATCGATCAAGAAAGGAGAAGATCATGTTGCACCCTAGCAAGTCCCAGCCAGCGGCCCCGGCATCGCCAGGACTGGCAGCAGAAGAGACCATGCCCGCCATCCGCGTCTATCAATATGGCGGGACGGATCAACTCCGGCTGGAGCAAGTTCCCCGGCCTACACCCCATATGGGCGAGGTGCTGCTGCGGGTGTATGCCGCCGGTGTGCTGCCCGCTGACTGGAAGGTGCGCCAGGGGCAGTTCCGCCAGTGGTTCCGGCTGCCCTTCCCCTATACCCCTGGCAGCGCGGTCGCCGGGGTGGTCGAAGCGGTGGGCCGCGGCGTCAAGACGTTGCAGGTGGGCGATGCCGTCTTTGGGCGCACTGCCAACGGCGCATATGCGGCGTACACGACCGCAGCCGCGGCCACCCTGGCGCGCAAACCCGATACGATCACCTTTGCCGAAGCCGCCACCATCT
>CAZYQJ010000104.1:9757-11476 GCA_964649925.1 uncultured Litorilinea sp. | reverse complement strand
GGCCCCACCCGGTCAACGCCCTGCGCGAGTTCCGCCGTGTGCTGCGGCCCGGCGGGACGTTGCTGCTCGGTGATGTCGTCTCGTTCGATGACCCCACCCTGGACACCCATTTTCAGGCCATCGAATTGCTGCGCGACCCATCGCATGTGCGTGACCATACCCTGGCCGAATGGTTGACCCTGTTGGAGATGGCGGGCTTCCGCGGCGAGGTCGCCCACACCTGGGAGATCCGCATTGACTTTGCATCGTGGATTCAGCGCATGGCGACCCCGGCCCCGGCGGCGGCCATGATCCGGACCATCCTGACCAATGCGCCCGCCGAAGTGCGCGCCGCGCTGCGTGTCGAGCCGGATAGTTCCTTCTACATGCAGTGTGCGCTGCTGCGCGGCACCACGCGACGCGGTTGAGGCCCGGATGACACAGCCGCAACCGTTACGCCGCAGCGAGTTCCTCGCCGGGGCGCGCGATGGCATCCCGCTCTTTGTGGCGTCCATCCCCTTCGCCATTATCTTTGGCGCCGTCGCCGCCACCGCTGGCCTGACACCGGGCGCGGTGGCGGCGATGTCCGCCTTTGTCTTTGCCGGGTCCGCCCAGTTTGTGGCGGCAGGGCTTGTGGCAGCGCAGGCGAGTGCGGGCATCATCATCCTGACCACCTTTATCGTCAACCTGCGTCACAGCCTCTATGCGGCTACGCTCGCCCCGCACATGCGCCACCTCCCGCAGCGTTGGCTGGTGTTGCTCGGTTTCTTGCTCACGGATGAAGCCTTTCTGGTCGCCATCCGCCGCTACAACGCGCCCGATGCGTCGCCCTTCAAACACTGGTATTACCTCGGCGTCGCCGCCACGATGTATGTCAACTGGCAGGCGTGGACGCTGGTCGGCATCTGGGCCGGGCAGGCCATCCCCAACCCTGGCAGTTGGGGGCTGGACTTTGCTTTTCCGCTCACCTTCCTGGGGATGCTCGTCCCGCTGCTGCGCGGGCACGCTGTGATCGCCTGCGTGTCGGCAGCGGGCATCACCGCCATGGCCCTCAACACGCTGCCCCACCAGTTGGGGCTGATCATCGCCGCGCTGGTTGGCGTCCTGGCCGGGGTCATCGTCGAACGCTTTCAGCCCCAGCGCGCCCATCACCCCTCCGAAAGCCCATCCACCCGATGATCACGCCCTGGGAACTCCTACTCATCACCGGCATGACCCTCGTCACCTTCGGCGTGCGCTATCCGGTCCTGGCGCTAGTCAGCCGTGTACCGCTGCCGCGACCGCTGCTCGACGCGCTCAAGTACATCCCCCCTGCCGTCCTGACTGCCTTGATCGTCCCCACGCTGCTTGCGCCCGACGGCACACACATCGAGATCAGCCTGGCCAACGACTATCTGGTCGCGGGCAGCATCGCCGCGCTGGTCGCATGGCGCAGCCAGAACCTGCTGATCACCCTGGGTACGGGCATGGCCGCGCTTTGGGCCTGGCGCTGGCTGCTTACCCTGTCCCTTGTGGCGTAGCCGTCCCACTCTGGCGATCACGGTCACTTTCCATTTTTTTCGACAAGGCTAAGTTCAAAGAGTATAATTCATGCAGCCGCGCGGCCATCAATGATGTGCCGCCGAATCTGCTTGGACACTACAGGAGCCCGGCGGCTCCCTGTGTAGTCATAGACGCACACGATTGAGACGAGATCGCCACGCGGGCGATCCATTGGCTAAATCACGTTGAGCAATCAAT